>JASFGJ010000038.1:0-13310 GCA_050123815.1 Desulfobacteraceae bacterium | reverse complement strand
CTGGTTAAGTAGATGCCTGATTTTGTAGGTTTTTATATAAGTTAAACAAAAGGAGGTTGGCCATGATTCTCAACGAAGCAGACTTTTTCAAAGGTGTTGATTCAGAGGTGATGGACAAAATCACTGCTATCTATTGCGAAGAAGATCACCCAAAAGATAAGGTATTGTTTAAAAAAGATGAAGACGCCAGATCCATTTTTATTCTTAGAAGCGGCACCGTAAATTTGGTCATCAAAAATGGGGGCATGTTTATCATACCTTTGTCCAATCCCGGAGAGGTTTTTGGCTTGTCCGGGCTGGTTGAAAGCAGTACCTATACAGCTTCAGGAGTCTGTGCAACGGATGCCAAGGTTGTCAGAATCGATAGAGATAAATTAGACGAAATATTCGGTCAGCATCCGGATGTGGGTTTGCTATTAATGAAACGGTTGGGAGCCGTGTTGTCTAAAAAGCTTTCAAGGCTCTATCGAGATTTTTTCTCATACAGCTGGAATGAACATTGAAGACGCCAGGCTTACTGAAGGATTTCTCTGCCATTACTTTAAATTTATGCCTCGAGTTTTCGCTTTTCTTTAAGTGGATTTGTAGGTAGTATCTTTAACGTATGCATCACTTTCAACATGAACACGGCCCCGTCCTTTTCTACATCGGGCAGAATATACTACAAATCAAATCCAGACCAACAAGTTCGCGCGCACTGAAACCGCTTCTATGCGTTCGACGACTGCCTGATCAGCATGGTCGCGGGATCCAGTGTCAACGAGGCGTCTTGAGACTCTTTACCGCCCTTTATCGCCCGAATATGGATGGTTTCTTTTTCGGGTTGGAGCAGGATTGCGGCATCGAAGAGTTCCTGAACCGGTGACAGCTGCACCGGCAGCCCATCGCTTGCCAACTCTTCATGGCGGTGGGTTGTGACGGTAAACCAGATGGGCAGGCCCTGTTCAACGGCCAGTGCCTTGAGTGCCGATAGCTCGGCATTTCCCTCAGCATCAAACGGCAATCCATCGATGATTATCATATCCGGAACAAAGATGCCCTGCGCGGTCAAGTCCGTCAGACGCTCTGTCAGCTTTGGTGCACTGAAACCTTCGACCTGGAACGTCATAATAAAACGATACGGCATGATGGTGTCCCACAATTGATCGATTTGCGGGACCTGGTAGTTGTGGGCCAGCTGCTCAAATACTTCCTGGTACCAGAGGCTGACTTTGCCGATCGGTTCGTTGAGGCTGATATGCAGAACATTTTTCTGTTGAAGCAGGCTGTTGAGTGCGATTTGTACCACCAAAGCCGTTTTTCCGACACCGTGGCGGGCAAGTACTGCGCCAAAATTGCCAGGCCTTATGATATCTTCATTTTCCGGGCCTAAAAGACGCAATGGATTGCGCAGGATAAGATCTTTTTTTAACATGACCAGGTTCCTTTCCTTTAACTGGATTACCCGTCCAGCCGGGACATTGGTCGACTTTGGCGACCATCGGGGGGCACGGCGTGCAACGTCGTGCGGTGTGCTGCTCAGTTCCATCATAGGACGATCAACCGTCAACTGTTTTGCGCGGTCCTCAGGCGACCTTCTGCTTCTTCTCAGTGATTTTTTTCGTGATCTCTTCGGCGATGGATTGCGGAACTTGTTTGTATGCCCCGAACTCCATCGTGAACTGAGCCTTGCCCTGGGTCAGCGAGCGAAGAACGGTCGAATAACCGAACATCTCCGAAAGCGGTACCTGCGCTTCAATGGCGCACATGACACCTTCATCCTGTGCACCAACGATGATGCCGCGCCGCTGGTTGAGCGATCCCATGGCCGCCCCTTGGTATTCGGTCGGCGTTTCCACCACAACTTTCATCACCGGCTCCTGAATGACCGGCTTGGCCTTGGCATAGGCTTGCAGAAACGCTCCGCGGGCTGCCGCCTGAAAGGCCATATCCGAAGAGTCGACGCTATGGGAAGCGCCATCTTCGAGCACGACCTTGATCCCGGTGATGGGAAACTCCAATTTGGGACCTTTTGCCATACAACTTTCAAATCCCTTCCCACATGCCGGTATATACTGTGTCGGCACCGCGCCGCCGGTGACTTTGTTTTCAAATTCAAAATCGCCGTCCGGCAACGGTTCGATAAACCCGGCAACACGTCCGAACTGCCCGGAACCGCCTGTCTGTTTCTTGTGGGTATAATCGAACTCCGCCATCTGGGTGATGGTTTCACGGTAGGCAACCTGCGGTGCGCCGGTGGTAACTTGCGCTTTGTATTCTCTGCGCATGCGCTCGATGTAGACCTCCAGATGCAGTTCGCCCATACCGGAGATGATGGTCTCGTTGGTCTCGTCATTCACATATGACTTGAACGTCGGATCTTCTTTGGTAAACCGATTGAGCGCCTTGGACATGTTGATTTCGGCTTTGTTATCCACAGGGGAGATGGCCAGTGAGATGACCGGTTCCGGCACATACATCGAGGTCATGGTCAAACTGACGTTGGGGGATACAAACGTGTCTCCCGACGCACAATCGACTCCAAACAGGGCCCCGATGAAACCGGCCGGCAGTTCGGGGATATCTTCCATCTGATCGGCGTGCATGCGAACCAGGCGGCCGATTTTGATTTTTTTCCCGGTTCGCACATTCATAACGGTATCGCCTTTGGCCAATTTTCCCTGATAGACGCGTAAATAGGTCAGCTGACCGTATTGGCCGTCTTCGAGTTTGAAAGCCAGTGAAACCGTGGGCGCATCGTTGTCGGTGACCAGGTCGACAGGTGTCTCATCAGCCTGCAGGTCCAACGCCTGGTTATCGATATCGGCAGGGCAGGGCAGCAGCTTTGTGACGGCATCGAGCAGCGGTTGAACGCCTCTGTTTTTATAAGCGGAACCCATAAATACCGGTGTTATCTTGCGACTCAAAACGCCTTCCCGTACCGCCGCCAGCAGCAACTCTTCCGCAATGGGCTGTTCTTCCAGCACCGCCTCCATCAACTCGTCCGAGAACATGGTGGCTGCATCGATGAGCACTTCACGTTTTTCGTCTGCTATCTGCCGAAAGTCGTCCGGGATGTCGGTTTCCCGCAGGATCTCCCCATTATCGCCGTCAAAATAGATGGCTTTCATCCGAATCAGATCGATAACACCTTGATGGTCTGCCTCCAATCCCATCGGCACCTGCATTGCCACGGCATTGTGGCCCAGTTTGGTGCTGAGTTGATCGATCACGCGAAACGGATTGGCACCGCTGCGGTCGCATTTGTTGACAAAAGCGATGCAGGGCACTTTGTATCGTTTCATCTGCTGATCTACCGTGATGGATTGCGATTGAACCCCGGCCACGGAGCACAGAACCAGGATCGCGCCGTCCAAAACCCTTAGCGAACGCTCGACTTCAATGGTGAAATCAACGTGACCCGGAGTGTCGATGATATTGATTTCATGACCTTTCCACTGGCAAAAAGTGGCCGCCGAAGCGATGGTGATGCCGCGTTCTCGCTCCAGCTCCATGGAATCCATGGTGGCGCCGACGCCATCCTTGCCTTTCACATCATGAATGGCGTGAATGCGTTGGGTGTAAAATAAAATGCGTTCGGTGAGGGTGGTTTTGCCCGAGTCAATATGGGCACTGATACCAATGTTGCGTACGAATCGAATGTCTGTGTTCATCTTTTTTTCCTCATGCCAAAATGTTGGGGCCGGCATACAGCTTTTCCCAACTGCCGGGGCTTTCCGGCTGTCTGCTTCAACAAGAAGGCCTTCTCTTATAATGGATTTGTTAGCGCCGAATGAACATGCTGTTCGTTACTCCATGCGGGCAAACATCAATTGAAGAGGCATCAGGGGGACTACCTACCCAAAACCGGGGGAATTTAAGGGTAAAATACCTCGATGTCAATAGTTTTTTTTTAATTTAGCTATTGTTTCTTTCTTTCCCGGCTAGTCGCCGGGCGTTGGCGCAGCAGAACGTAGGTTGCGCCGGCGCCTCCGTCGCAGGGGCGGGCACTGGCCAACGCGATAACCCATTTTCGAAACGGGCCTCGTGTCAGCCAGGCGTATACCAGCTTTTTAAGCACCGGAGCTTTTGGTGATGAGAGTCCCCGACCGTGTATTACCAATACCGCTCGAAGGCCTTTGAGGAGTGACCCTCGAATGAAATTTCCGAGTGCCTCTTCAGCATCCCGGCAGCGCAGCCCGTGCAGATCAATGTGCGCTTGCATGGCATAGCGGCCCTGGTGCAGGCGTCTGAGGATCTCCTGGCCGATTCCCGGTGAAGCGGCCTCCATGTATTCGGATGTGTCGGCGACACAATATCCGGTACCGGATTGCACCAGCTGCTGCAACGCGTCGAGAACATATTGTTCATCGTCGTTTCGGCATGACGGGCGTTTCGATTCTATCAGCGGCGGCCGCCAGTGACGATTTGATTTAAGGGGCTCTACTTCTGACATGGCCTTCGTGAACAATCGATCCTCCTGATGGGGGGACAGCGGCTGGTCGGGGATGCAATCGGACAGATGGGGATGGGCTTGAGTCAGCTGCATGCCGCTTTTCTTAAGGAGGTGGTCAAGATCCTTAAATGGTCGATTGGCGTGGTCAGATCGATGCTCAGCCATATGGTTTACCCCCCCGCCGCACCATAGCGGAAAATCGTTCTGGCGCAGCCGTTTTGTTTGTATCGAAAGTAATCGTCCAAAATCGTTGAATGGTCGAATACGATGGGTGATGGCAGATTTTTTTTTATGAATATTGACGCATTGGCGGCATCGTCCATTCCGACGGGTTGTCCCTGAGCTTTTGCAATAAAGACAGTGGAAACTGTATGGTGGCGCGGATCCCGCAAAGGATCGGAGTATGTGTGCATTTGTTCGACCAGTTCTATGGACAGGCCGGTCTCTTCCTTTGCCTCACGAATGGCAGCTGACTCGATCGATTCGCCATAATCGACGAATCCTCCGGGCAGTGCCCACCCATAAGGCGGATTTTTACGCTCAATCAGGACGATACCACCCTGACACTCGATGATGATATCAACGGTTAATAGGGGATTGCGCGGATTCATTTGTTTTTGGGATTCCGGTTATTCGTCATCCTCATCGATTATCACCACACCATTGTTGTCGCGTCTGACATGGGTGATCCCAGGCGCCTGCTTTTCCAGATTTTCCAAAATAGAATAGTGCTGTTCAGTATCGCGGCCTTTGGCCCTGGACGCCAGCGCATCCTCCACCGCCTTGTGCAAAACAGTGCTGTTGACGGGTTTGGTTAAAAAACGGAAAATTTCACTTTCATTGATGGCCCGCATAGCGGATTCGACAGAGGCATGGCCGGTCAAGATGATGCGCACAACTTCGGGGTACTTATTACGGACGATTGTTAAAAATTCTGAGCCCTGCATTCCGGGCATGCGCTCATCTGAAATGACGACATCAACAGATTCGTCCTCCAGCAGTTGCAGCGCCTTTTCCGCAGATTCGACGGCCAGCACGTGGTACGGTCCACGAGCTAGAATTTCCCTGAAAACGCCGAGCACCAAAGGTTGGTCATCTACTATCAGGATTTTCGGCTGCATGTTAGCTGTCCATCACGATATTAATATGTTAACTTGTTGATAATTAAACTTTTTGCTTCGTATGTCAATCTTTTTCAAGCTGAAGTTGTGGTATGTCGGAAAAGGCTGAAGACCCATTGCGATATTGACTTCGTGCTACGGGTAGGGTCAAATACCGACCTGGAAATTGTTTTGAAACTATTGGAGGTGGAATGGAGTTAACCCGTCAGTGTCCGGACAAAGTCGTCGACATTCAAGAAGCAATCGCAAAAATTACCAATGGCAGCCGCATTTTTATCGGTACCGGATGCGGTGAGCCACAGCATCTGATCCGTGCCATGGTTCAAAATTCCAGCATTCAGGATGCCATGATCTATCAGATGCTGTCATATACATTGGCAGAGTATGTGGATGATCCGGCGTTTTTGGAGCGTTTTGCGCTCAAGCTATTTTTTATCAGCGCCAGCATGCGCAAGGCTGCCTTTGAAGGAAAAATCGATTACCTGCCGACCTATCTGTCACAGATACCCAAGCTGTTCGCCAGCCGGCGTATCGGATTGGATGTTGCGCTCATCCAGGTCAGCCCGCCGGATCGGTTCGGCTTTTGCAGCCTCGGTGTGTCGGTCGATATCACTCGCGCGGGGATCGATGCGGCTAAAATCGTTATTGCACAGGTGAATCCCCGGATGCCGCGCACATGGGGTGACAGCATCGTTCATCTGGATGAAATCGATTATGTGGTGCCTTATGAAGAGCCGCTGGTGGAGGTATTGCCCGCCGATCAAGATCCGGAAGTCGCTGCGCGGATTGGATACTATGTCAGTCAACTGGTTGAAGACGGGGCCACGATTCAGATCGGTTTCGGACAGTTGCCTTATGCCATCGCTCCATACTTGTCCGATAAACGCGATCTGGGCGTTCACACGCAGCTGATAACCGACGCTCTCATTCCATTATTGGAAAAAAAAGTCATCAATAACAGCAAAAAGACGCTGCTGCCGGGAAAGGTGGTCGCATCTTTGTGCATGGGGACTGAAAAACTTTATCACTATGTCGATAACAACCCGCAATTCTATTTTCGATCCTCCGGGTTTGTTAACGATCCGACTGTTATTGCACGCAATGAGCACATGATTTCCATTTCATCGGCCCTGGAAGTTGACCTGACAGGGCAGGTATGCACCGATTCTATCGGCGATATGTTCTACAGCGGCATCGGCGATCAGGTTGATTATTTACGCGGCAGCGCCATGTCCAAAAACGGCTTTTCCATCATCGCGCTGCCCTCCACTGCGCGCAACGAAACTGTGTCCCGCATCGTGCCCATTCTGAGCGAGGGGGCGGGGGTTGCCACGACCCGGGGCGATGTCGATTTCGTGGTAACCGAATACGGCATCGCAGAACTGCAGGGAAAAAGCATCTACCAACGGGTGATGGAATTTGCGCAGATTGCCCACCCAAAGTTCCGCGAAGAGTTGATTGATGCCGCCAAAAAGCGGCATTATATCTTCAGAGACCAAGTGACGCCTGTGCAGGATGATCTGATATTTCTGGAAAGCTACAAATCACGGTTTTCTTTGTCGAACGGGAAGAATGTGGAGATACGGCCGCTGCTGTCATCCGATGAATTTGAGTACCGCAATTTCTTTTATTCGCTAAAAGAGGAGACCATTTATATGCGGTTTTTCTACCGCATGAAGCTTTTTTCGCATCGTATGGCCCAACAACAGTGGGCCAGTGTGGATTATCGCAAGAACATCTCTATTATCGGGCTGGTGCACGGCGTGGGTCGAAAAGAGATTGTGGCCATCGGCTCCTATGCGGATGAGGACAACGGGCGGGCGGAAGTGGCTTTTGTCGTCAAGGAAGATTATCAAGGCTTGGGCATTGCAAGTCAGATGCTGGCGCAATTGGAGAAAATAGCACGGGTTAACGGATTTAAGGGCTTTACGGCAACGATTCTCAAAGAGAATGTGGCCATGGAGCATGTCTTCAAAAAGCGATATCCCAATGCAGAAATCCTTCATTCGGGAGGCAATGAACTGCTCATCGTAATGGACTTTGCCGAGGAGACCGGCGGGCCCGACATTGATTAGTGTCCATCCATAAATACCGTTCTCCTCTCCCCCTTTAGGGGGAGAGGCTGGGTGAGGGGGTGTGATGTCAAAGCCTTACACCCTCATCCTGACCCTCTCCCTCAAGGGAGAGGGAATAAATGGATGGACATTAAATAGAAGTCTGGGACTATAGAGAATGGATTCTGTGTATCATAATCTGGAAGTCGGTTCGGACCAATGGATCGACCTTCTCATGACAGGTGCCGGGCAATTGGGGATCGACATGGATCACCATCAGGCAAGTCAGTTTGGCCGCTACGCACAAATCCTTCAACAATGGAACCGGAAAATCAATTTGACCTCCATCACCGATCCTATGGAGGTTGCGGTCAAGCACTTTCTCGATTCTCTAGCGCCATCGGCCTGTATCCCGCAACAAGGGACGATACTCGATATAGGCACTGGGGGGGGATTTCCCGGAATACCATTAAAAATAATGCGGCCTGACCAGCCGATGGTATTGATCGATGGTATTCGAAAGAAGATTAATTTTGTCAAACAGGTCTTGCGTGAATTGCATTTGGACCATATCGAAGCGTTTCAGCTAAGGGCGGAAGAGCTGATTCGTGATCAGACGATTACCGATCAATACGATATCATTGTCTGCCGGGCACTGGCCGATGTGGATGAGCTTTTCAAACTGGCTGCACCATTGCTCAAGCCAAACGGGCGGTTAGTTGTTTATCAAGGTTCACGAGCCACAGCATCGAAACCCAACAGTGGCGCAATGGTGTATCGCGGCACTCGATTCGATTGCTCGAAGACAACCTATTCGCTGCCGTTTACCGGACATCAGAGAGCCATAGCTGTTTTCTTTCGGAAGTCGCAGTAAACCCGCCTAAGCGCCATACCTCCGGCCCTTCACAAATGAAGTGGTGTATCGACATCGACTATCGGGCACCATCCCGGCGCGCTGCGATGCCCTTGGCGGCGGCCAGCGCGCTGGCCGGTGTTGTTATATTGGCAATCCTGGACTGGATTGCGGCTTTGCGGATCAAACTGTCATCGATTTGTCCCTGGTCCCCGGTAGGTGTGTTGACCACCATCTGGACGTGACCGTTTTTTATTTCATCGACCAAGTCCGGTCGGCCAAACCCCAATTTTCGCACGGCCTGTGATTCGATTCCGTTTTCGGCCAGCACGGATCGGGTGCCGCGTGTGGCCATCAGGTTGAATCCAAGCTCCTGAAAGATCCGGGCCGGCTCCAGGATACTGGCTTTGTCCTCATCCGTAACGGTTATCAAGACGGTGCCTTGCGTTGGCAGGGGGGTGCCTGCGGATTCCAGGGCCTTGAAATATGCCAGACCAAAGGTATCGGCTGTGGCCAGAACTTGGCCCGTGGAACGCATGGCAGGCCCCAACAGCGGATCCTCGTCGGGGAAAACGTTGAATGGGAAAACCGCGGCGCGCAGCCCGATACGGGCAGCTGTCGTCTGGGAAAAGGTTTGATTGTCCAATGATTCACCGGTTATCAGCCGCATGGCCATGGCTGCCAGCGGGAGTTGACGTGTGGTCTCAATGATACTCATATTGCGCGTTGCATGGCATATCGCTTCAAGCAGGTAGACCGTGTCGCGATAGATCGCAAAGCGAAGGTTGATCAGGCCTTGGATTCGCAGTGATACGGCGATCTTTCGGCAATATTCATCGATGGTGTCTATATGACGCGGTGCGATGCTGTAGGGCGGCAATACACAGGCGGAATCTCCAGCATGCACACCGGCCAGCTCGACGTGTTCCATCACCGCCGCCACATGGGCCCTTGTGCCATCGCAAAGCGTTTCTGCCTGTGCTTCGATGCCAAACTCGAGGAACTGTTCAACAAACAAGTGTTCGGCCGGATCGATCTGCTGACTTTGTGAAAGCGCCGTGAGCGTGTGTTCATCCCTGACAATTTGAGGTCTGGTTTTGGATGTGCGGGATGCCGGCTGTACAAGTATCGGGAATCCTATGGTCCGCGCGGTGTCGATCAACGCATCGTTGCTTGTGACCAGGGCGCCTGCCGGCTGAGGAATTCCGATACGGCGCATGTGTTCGTAAGATGCGTAGCGGTTTTGGAGTAACTCAACGGTTTGACTCGGAGTTCCGATGATGGAAACACCCGCCTGTAACAATTCCATCGTCAGGTCATTGGCCTGCAATCCTGCAAATTGTGTGACGACGCCTACCGGCTGCTCCTGTTGGATAACAGCCAGGATGTCTTCAGTGGTGATTGGTTCGCAATAGCATGCGACCGGCGCTGAATGGCCGGTTGTAACGCTGGTTAAATTACAATTGAGCAGCGTGACCCGGTGGCCTTGTTCGCCGGCGGCCACCGCGGCCCGGTACGCACCATAATCGCAATCCGGTCCCTGTCCAATACGATGCGCACCGCTGCCGATAATGAGCAGCGATTTCGTTTCGGTATTTGCGTTTACATCGCCGGTTCGGGCATAAGTTGAAAAAAGGCGCGGTTTGTCCGCGCAGCCCAATCGGAGCCAGTGCGGCTTGATTGCAAATTTAGCCGCCATCTGTTCCAGTGCCGGGATTGAATGGCCCGTCAGCTTTGCTAAATAAGCATTTGCAAATCCATTCGATTTCGCCTGGCGCAGCAAGGCCTCACCGGGCGCCTTGCCGTTGGAGGCGCGCAGTGATTCTTCCATGCGGATCAGGTCAGTGAGCTGGTCCATGAACCATTCAGCAAAACGTGTGCGTTGAAGGATCTTTTCCCGGGGCAGTTTTTTGCGAAGTGCTTCGACGACCAGCCAAATGCGTCGGCTGGAGGGCGTTGCCAACTGCGACAACAGCTCTGCCTCGGTGAGATGATCAACGTCGGAAGTGCCAAGTCCCTCAGCGGACCGGGAGGCTGTCCGCGCCCCTTTTTGGAGCGCCTCCTTGAATGATCCCCCCAGGGATATCCATTGTCCGAGCGCCTGCATTTGTGGGCCAAGCCTGTCAACCGTGTTGTCCAGACTATCGAAATTCCAGCATGGCCATTTTACGCCAACCACCTTGGAAGCGGGCGATTTCGAACCCTCCGGGTGGACCGTGTGGGGAATATCTTGCAGGTTGTACCCGGCGGCCAGCAGGGCGGATGCTTTTGCCAAGGGGCTGTCGGCAACACGGGCCACCAAAGCGGATGTGCGCGTGAAGCGGGGGTGAACGGCCAGAACCAACAGCTGTTCGTCGCCTGGGCTGTATGCGAACCGGATGGTGGCGCTGCCGACAATGTCGAGATGGTTTGCGATGGTTTCCGCGTTGTGCTCCAACTGCTTGGCAATGGCTGCCGATATGCTTTGCGGAGGGCAAACGGCCAGTCCGTCGCCCGGATGAATTGCGGCACTGTCCAAATAATCGACACAACCGGCAATCCATGTTTTGCCGCCCACATCCCTTAAAATTTCAACCTCAGCCTGGCGCCATTCATGCAATGAAGCTTCAACGGAATAGAGTTGTTCGGCATCTGCCGGCAGTCGGGCTGCCTTGGATCTCAATTCATCCTGGTTGTATGCCAGTATGCCATCGGGCATCAGATCCGGATCGTTGCATCGCAGGACTACCGGAAAACCGATGGTCTGAGCTTTCTCAACCGCTTCATCGATGCCCTGCATGGTGTAGATGGGCGGTGTCTGATGTCCGATTTCGGCCAGAGCCGATTTCAGGGCCTCGCGATCCAGCAGCCGGGAGATGCATTCGGCTGTTGGGCCCATAATTTTTATGCCATGGTTTGAAAGTGTATTGTCTTTTGCCAACCGAGCCGTCAGATGCAGACTTTCTCTGCCGCCGAACGCAGGCAGTATCGCGTCGGGGCCGTCCGCTTCGATGATGTGACGAAGCGTATCGACAGTCAGCGGTTCGGTATAGGCTTTTTCCGCACCTGCCGAGGATGTGAATATGGCATCGGGATTTGAATCGACGGCGATCACGCGGCATCCGACAGCCGAAAGGGCCTGGCAGGCCTCCAACGCACCTTCGTCACATTCTCCGGATTGGCCAATGGCATTCGGTCCGGCACCGATGATCACCACTTTTTTATCTTTGAGCTCCGGCATCGCTTCTCCTTATTACAACCACAACCAGCGCAATCGTCTGTTACCAGCAAAGTAGCGGTATCTGCGTTTGAGGGCGTTTTTAAAAAGATACAGATTAACCGTATCAATTCCGAAAATCAAGGCCAAAGCAACAGACGAGGTCTATTGCCTTGACATCGCAAAAGATAAAAACTACATATGCCAATTTGATATAATAGACCTTAAGAGAATGTTTTTGGACTGCGTTATCGGAGGCCGTAATGGATTATAAAAAGACGCTCAATTTACCGTCCACACCTTTCCCGATGAAGGCCAACCTGGCCCAGCGCGAACCGCAGCAGCTTGACGATTGGGAAACCGGGCAGCTCTATAACGCGATGCGAGACCGCGCTCAGGGCCGGCCAAGTTTTGTCCTCCATGATGGGCCGCCGTATGCCAACGGCCACATCCATATGGGCACAGCGTTGAATAAGATACTGAAGGATTTCATCGTTCGGTCCCGACAAATGGCCGGATATGAAGCGGCCTATGTGCCTGGTTGGGATTGCCACGGACTGCCCATTGAGCACAATGTTGAAAAGGAGCTGGGCTCCCGCAAAAAAGAGCTCAGTCAGGCGGAAATTCGTCAGAAATGTCGAAAATATGCTGAAAAATTCATCGATATCCAACGCGACGAGTTTAAGCGGCTGGGTGTTATTGGCGATTGGCAAAAGCCTTATCTGACAATGAACTACCCCTATGAGGCGATTATTGCCAGTGAGTGCTGTAAATTTGCGTTGGATGGCAGCCTATTCCGGAGCAAAAAGCCGATCTACTGGTGCTGCAGTTGTCAGACGGCCCTTGCCGAAGCGGAAATCGAGTACAAAGACGAGTCCTCTCCGTCTATCTTCGTTAAATTTGCGATGGTCGACGAGGTGACCGACTTGCTGCCGGCATTGGCCGGCAAGCAGGTGTTCGTGGTGATCTGGACGACCACTCCCTGGACCCTGCCGGCCAACCTGGCGGTCGCTTTAAATCCGGAGTTCACCTATGCGGCGGTGGAAGTCGCCGGCGGTCAGGTGCTGATCATGGCCAAAGATCTCATCGAATCGTGCCTGCAATCTTTCGGTGTAACAGACCATAAGGACCTTGGCGAAGTCGCCGCCGCCGACCTCGAGAAGCGACGCTGCCGGCATCCGCTCTATGATCGTGAGTCGCTGATTATCCTCGGTGATCATGTAACACTGGACGCGGGAACCGGCTGCGTGCACACAGCTCCGGGGCATGGACGGGAGGATTTTGAGGTCGGACTGCGGTATGGATTGGATGCCTTTTCGCCCATCGATGATCGGGGATGCTTTACTGGCGAAATACCGGACCTGGAAGGGCAATTTGTCTTCAAGGCCAACGCCGCCATCAACCGCTCTCTGGAACAAAAGGGGGCCTTGCTGGCCGAGGATAAGTTGAGCCATTCCTATCCCCATTGCTGGCGCTGCAAACAACCGGTCATTTTTCGGGCAACGCCTCAATGGTTTATCTCTATGGATAAAACCGGTTTGCGGCAGGCTTCCTTGACGGCCATTGATCAGGTCAAATGGATTCCATCGTGGGGGCGTGAGCGCATCTATGGAATGATCGAGAACCGGCCTGACTGGTGTGTGTCACGCCA
>JASFGJ010000037.1:0-13328 GCA_050123815.1 Desulfobacteraceae bacterium | reverse complement strand
GCGGTCATGTCTGTCTCGATAAAACCGGGGGCCACGGCATTGACCGTGACACCGCGGGCCGCATACTCTCTGGCCGCAGTCTTGGTCAGTCCTATCAGGCCCGATTTCGCGGCTGCGTAGTTGGCCTGACCGACGTTGCCGATCACACCGGATACCGAGGCAATATTGACAATGCACCCCGAACGTTGTTTCATCATTGTTTTGGCCGCCAGTTGTGTACACAGGAAGGGGCCTTTCAAATTGACGGCCAGCACGGCGTCCCATTGCTCGTCTTTCATGCGGACCAGCAGGCTGTCGCGCGTGATACCGGCATTGTTCACCAGCACATCGATCCGCCCGGCAGCTTCATCCACCTGTTTGAAAAAATCGACCACTTCGGCTTTTTCGGCAACATTGGCGCAGATACTGGTCGCCTCAGCGCCTGCCTGGGTCAACAGCGCAACCGTTTCAGCTGCTGCGGCCGCTTCGCCCTCGGGATCGACCGGGGAGTAATAGTTGAAAAAGAGATGGGTGCCCGGTGCGGCAAAGGCGTGACAAATCGCCCGCCCGATGCCCCGGGAACCGCCGGTAACCACAACAACGCGTTTGTTCTCTTCAGCCATACCTACCTCTCAAAAATGAAGTCCGCCACCGTGTCCATGTCCACGACCCAGTTCCGGCGGCCGGCGAGCAGCTTCTGATAATCGATCTCCGCCAGAAATTGATCGACAGCGCTTTGATCAGCGGCACCGGTGCCGGATACAATGCGAAGCGCATTTTCACCGACAACTTGAGCCACTTCCCCGGCGAATGCACGTGCTGCGGCCGCCATCTTTTGCGCCTCGGCATCGCCTGCGCCAACCAGTCGGGCGGCCTTTCGCGCCATGGCAGCGCCGACCTCCACATGGGTCATCATATCCGCCAAGGTAAACATGACGGCCTGCTGGCGTGTCAGCCGGTTGATATGTACATAATCGATGGTCTTGTTCAACGCATCGGCCGCGATGCCGTAAAAACGTGCGCCGATATCCGCGGTTTGTTCATCAAGCGCTTTCATCTCTGCGGCAATCTCTCCATAGAAAGCCCCTTTGGATTTTCGGGTGGCTTTCCAGCGGAATGTCGAGATAATATTTTGTTGAATTTCGCTGGTTCCTTCATAGATGCAGGTGATCTTGACATCCCGCTTGATCTTTTCAACTCCGAATTCACTGATATACCCATAACCGCCTAAGGCCTGGATGCAATCATTGGCTGTCCGGTCGGCGGCTTCGGTGGCAAAATATTTGGCAATGGCGCCTTCCACCTGCAGATCATGAGCCGTACCATCCAACAGGTTGGCGATCTCGTCGATATAGGCACCGGCCGCAGCCATTCGAATCACATTGGGAACGATCAGCTTGTGCGTGTAGCCCTGCTTTTCGGACAACGGTGTTCCAAATTGGATACGCTCCTTGGCATAAGGAATGGCGATCTCCAGAGCGGCCTCACCGGCGCCCAAACCCATAGAGGCCACCATCAGGCGGGTATACCCAAAGACCTGGTTGGCCTGCTTCAGACCCTTGCCCGGCACACCGCCGACCAAGTTTTCAACGGGCACATGCACCTGGTCCAGTGTCAACGGAGAGGTGTTGGAGCAGCGAATCCCGTGCTTTTCCTCTCCCTTGTGCTGCTCGAATCCCGACATGCCCTTTTCCACCACAAAAAAGGAGGGCCCTTCCGGAGTATTGGCCAAAACCGTTATAAGGTCCGCATAGCCGCCGGTGGAAATAAATTGTTTCGAGCCGCTAATTTTGTACCCGGTAACCGTTCCATTGTCGTCCGTTACGGGCTCGGCTTTGGTCTTTAGAGCGGCCAGATTACTGCCGGCCTCCGGCTCCGTTACCCCGTAAGCGACCAAGGTATTGCCCTCTGCAATCCTGCCCAGCCACTTTTCTTTTTGCTCATGCGTGGCACCGACCAGAATGGGGTCGGATCCCAATTGAATGGCAAAAAATGCCGTTGCCACCCCCAGACAAATCTTGGACATCTCCTGGGTCACAACGCAGCAATCCCGCGCGCCACCGCCCATGCCGCCGTACTCTTCAGGGATAAAAAGCAGTTGCAGCCCGATTTCAGGACCAAGCATCTCCCGCACTTCCGCCTCGGGAAATGTCTCGTCTTTATCCCAGGCCAAGATCTTTTCCTGGGTCAGCATCTTTTTTTGCAGCTGCCGGACCGTCTCCACAACCATCTGCCGCGATTCAGCGTCCAGACCTTTAAGGGCATCCTGATTCATGAGTGCACATCCTTTGTTCGTCTAATGAATATATCCGCCCACAGTGCGAACGGTTACTCATTTTCTTTTGGTTCTGCGGGCCGCCGCCAATTTAAAAGGAGACCTTACGTCTCCCCATGCGTCATGATGATTTCGCTGCGGCGGACAGGTTTCACTCAATAATCCGCACAAGCGATTTGTTGTAACTCGTTTAGTCTTCGTCAGTATCGACAACCGTGCGGCCCTTATAGGCACCACAGCTGGGGCAGGCGTGATGCGGCTGTACGGCCTCACCGCATTCTGGACATGAGGACAGGTTCGGCCCATCAATTTTTTTGTGGGTCCGTCGCTTATCCCGTTTGGATTTGGATGTTTTTCGTTTCGGTACCGCCATGAGTAATCTCCCAATCAACTGTATTTATAGTATTTTTTTATACTTTAACTACCCGCTTACAAGCCGAAGCAATTAGTAATTAAATTCAGATCAATTGTCAAGGCTTTTATGCGCCAACGTTTTGCACAAAGCTTGTCCTCAATCCAGGAATGTGCTAAGCAGGAGTGCTTTTGCACAAAAACGCTTAAATGGTATAGGTATCTAAAATTCAAAACAATAGTGTTAGGCGGCACAAGACCTGTTCAGCGGATGCAGCAGGCCTTGAGCCAATTGATGGCAAACACCCCTTCAGGGCTGTTTCCGATACAAATCACGAATGCGCGCCCTATTGACTAGTTTCGCTTTGCTAATCCACCACTGAACAAGTAATAGAGGTGCGCCACAGTTCAAACAACAGGAAACGATCTATGCAGACAATCAGGACACGCTTCGCACCAAGTCCAAGCGGGAATTTACATGTCGGCGGGGCCCGGACGGCCTTGTTCAATTGGCTGTATGCCCGTCATACCGGAGGACGATTCGTCCTGCGGATCGAGGATACAGACCGTCAGCGCTCAACCGCTGAATCCGTTCAGGCCATCTTCGATGCGCTGCAATGGCTTCAAATCGACTGGGATGAGGGACCGCACTACCAAAGCCGTCGCACGGAAATATATAAGGAGCACATCGGACGATTGATCGAAACCGGTCATGCTTATTATTGCACCTGTTCACCGGACCAGATCGAGACCATGCGGGAAAAGGCGCGCGCCACTGGTACAAAACCGCGTTATGACGGCACTTGCCGCGAAAAAAATCTTACCGTTCAACCTGGAGCGGTGGTGCGTTTCAAAGCGCCCCCGTCCGGCCAAACGGTAATCGAAGATGCCGTCAAAGGCAAAATCGTGTTTGCCAACGAGGAACTGGACGATTTTGTGATCCAACGCAGCGACGGCACTCCAACTTACAATCTGGCGGTTGTGGTGGATGATTTGACCATGGCCATCACAACCATCATCCGCGGTGACGATCATATAATGAACACCCCAAAGCAGATCCTGCTCTATAAGGCACTTGATGCGGCGCTGCCGGTGTTTGCCCATGTACCCATGGTGTTGGGTTCCGACCGCACCCGCTTGAGTAAGCGACACGGCGCCACTTCTGTCACCGCCTATCGCGATGCCGGCCTGCTGCCCGACGCCTTTGTCAACTTCCTGGCTCGCTTGGGATGGTCATTTGGCGATCAGGAGTTTTTTAACCGACTGGAACTCATAGAGAAATTTTCACTGGACCGCATCGGCAAGTCCGCCGGCATCTTCGATCCGGTCAAACTGCAGGCGCTCAATGCAGACCACATCCAGGCCGCATCGCCGGACGTTTTAGGGCCGCAGTTGCTGCCGTTTCTGAAGGCCGCCGGATGGAACGCTGCAGATGACGACTACCTGCACCGGATCATCCCGACATTGCAGCCGCGCAGTAAAACACTCCAGGAGATGGCAGACCAGGCCCATTTCTATTACCGGGACACCATCGAATTCGATGAGAAGGCCGCCAAAAAGTTCCTGAAGGGCAATGTCTACGAACCCCTTAAGTCCCTGAAATCGGAATTGGACGCGTTGGATGACTTTTCCGAGCAATCCCTTGAATCGGTGTTTCTCGAGCTGTTGGGGTCTTTTGAGATCAAGCTGGGAAAAATAGCGCAGCCCGTTCGCGTTGCGCTGACCGGCACCAGTGTCAGTCCGGGCATCTATGAGGTCGTGGCGGTATTGGGCAAGGAGCGCGTGCTGCCGCGACTGGAAACGGCCATTGAATTCATCGAAAAACGGATGGCGGCATCGGCCTAATTGGTAAAACAGTCGAGTGGTCAAATCATCCAAAAAATGCCCTTGACTCCAACCCCGAACTTCACTATGGTTTTCGATGTCCGTAAGGTTCGTGGAAGGAAATAATTCCACGGACCTAAATACTGGGGGATCGTCTAGTGGTAGGACTACGGACTCTGACTCCGTCAGCCCAGGTTCGAATCCTGGTCCCTCAGCCAAGCAATATCAAAGGGCTGCGCTTTTCAGCGCAGCCCTTTTTTCGTTGGTTGACACCTGAAGGCTCATTGCAGTACTTGTTAAGCTTGTATTGAATACTTCAAAAGAGGAAACACACCCATGGCGGAAAACGAACTGCAAAAACCATCCAATTTTATCAAGCTCATTATCGAAGAGGACCTCAAGTCGAACAAGCACGGCGGCAACGTCGCCACCCGCTTTCCGCCGGAACCCAATGGATATCTGCACATCGGGCATGCAAAATCCATTTGCCTCAATTTCGGTCTGGCAGGGGAGTACAGCGGCACCTGTAACCTGAGATTCGACGACACCAATCCCACCAAGGAAGAGGTGGAGTACGTCGAATCGATCAAAACCGATGTGCGCTGGTTGGGGTTCGACTGGCAGGACCGGGAGTTCTTTGCCTCGGACTATTTTGAGCAGCTCTATGACTTTGCGGTTCGATTGATCAAAGACGGCAAGGCCTATGTCGACAGCCTGAGCGCAGATGAGATTCGCCGGCACCGCGGCACGTTGACCGAACCTGGAACGGAAAGCCCCTACCGCACCCGCAGCATTGAGGAAAACCTCGACTTGTTCGAGCGCATGCGCTGCGGAGAATTCCATGATGGCGCCCATGTGCTGCGCGCTAAAATCGATATGACCCATCCCAACCTGCTCATGCGCGACCCGACGCTGTACCGGATCCGCAAGGCCCACCACCATCGCACCGGTGATGCATGGTGTATCTACCCCATGTATGATTTCACGCATTGCCTTTCGGATGCGCTGGAATGCATTACCCATTCCATCTGTACGCTGGAGTTTGAAAACAACCGTGCGTTGTACGACTGGGTGCTGGATCAGCTTGAAACACCCTGCCGTCCGCACCAATACGAGTTTGCCCGCTTGAACCTGAGCTACACCGTATTGAGCAAGCGCAAGCTGATTCAGTTGGTGGAAGAGGGCCATGTGAGCGGATGGGATGATCCGCGCATGCCGAGCCTGTCGGGTTATCGCCGCCGAGGTTATACGCCCGAGGCCATCCGCAATTTCTGTGAGCGCATTGGTGTGGCCAAAGCGAACAGCATGGTTGACATTGCCCTGCTGGAATACAGCATCCGGGAAGATTTGAACCGGCGCGCCCCGAGAGTGATGGGCGTGCTCCGGCCGCTGAAGATCGTCATTGAAAACTACCCGGAGGGGCAGACCGAGTTGCTTGATGCGATAAACAACCCTGAAGACGCTTCCATGGGCACACGCAAGGTTCCGTTTTCAAGGGTTTTATACATCGAGCAGGATGATTTTATGGAAGATCCTCCCAAAAAGTTCTTCCGTCTTGGACCGGGCCGGGAAGTGCGTCTGCGTTATGCTTACTTTATCACCTGCCGGGAGGTCGTCAAAGATCCTGACACAGGCGATATTACCGAATTACGGTGCACCTACGATCCGGCCACCAAGGGCGGAAACGCCCCGGATGGCCGCAAAGTCAAGGCAACCCTGCACTGGGTATCGGCCGAGCATGCTGTTGAGGCCGAGGTCCGGCTCTATGATCGGCTCTTTACCAAAGAAAATCCGGACGAAAAGGCGGATGGAAAAACATTCAAGGACTTTATCAACCCCGACTCTTTGGATATCCTGACCGCGTGCAAACTCGAACCCAGCCTGGCCGAGGCAAAACCCGAGCAATTTTTTCAATTCGAGCGCCTGGGATACTTCTGCGTCGATTCCAAAAAGAGCAACGCCGATCATCTGGTATTCAACCGCACCGTAACCCTAAGGGATACCTGGGCCAAGATTGCAAAAGCGGGGAGGAAAAAATAATTTTATTCAATGCTTGCCATTCGATATTAGCTGGAAAGGAGTCTTGGCCCAGGAGTTTAAAGTGTAAAGTTTAAAGCAAAGGATCACCCCTATTTATTTGGTTCATTTCTTTGCCAGACTATTGCTTCGACTAGCTGTGCAAATAAGCCTTCACCAAGCTATAATCGGAAGAATTCATTCACTTTAAACTTTACACTTTAAACTTAAAACTCCGGCGGCTATTTCCCTCGGCCGCCGGTTGCAATTAGGCCGTTGAATTCCACACCCAATAATCCTGGGAATCGATAGGAGCCGGCATGGACCTCTGGTACTTCCTAATGGAGTTGGTGATGCTGCTGGGCGGCGCGTTCCTTCTGGGCGCCCTGGCGCAGCGACTGAAACAGAACCCCATCGTGGGCTACCTGTTGGCGGGAACCATTATCGGCCCGCTGCTGTTTAACACCGAGGCCGTCAATCAGTCGGCGGAATTGGGTGTCTCGCTGCTGCTGTTCTCCATTGGTCTGGAGTTTTCATTCAATCGCTTAAAACAGATGGGACGCCTGGCCTTTGGTGGGGGCACGCTCCAAGTGGTCGGTACGTTGGGGTGTGTCTGCTTGTTATTACTTGCATTCTTTCCCTTTGCCCAGGCTTTGACCATTGGCGCCATCGTATCGCTGAGTTCCACCGCCGTTGTCATGCGGGTGCTGGTTGATCGCAGCGAGATCGATTCGGTTCGCGGCCGCTCGTGCCTGGCCATTTTGCTGCTGCAGGACATGGCCATCGTGCCCCTGGTTCTGATGGTGTCGCTTTTGTCTCCGGAGACGGCCCAAACCACTGTCGGCCGGCATATACTGAAAGTATTGGCGTCCGCGGGAGGGTTGGCCGCCGTGCTCTATCTCGTCGTCTACATCGGGGTGCCGCGACTGCTGTCAGGCCATGGCGTCTTCGCCAACCGCGAGCTTACCATACTGCTTGCCGTGTCAACGGGGCTGGGTGCCTCCTGGGGAGCGCACGCCATGGGCATTTCGCCAGCGCTGGGCGCTTTCGTGGCCGGCCTGATGTTGGGCGAGTCGCCATTTGCGACACAAATCCGAGCCGACATCGGTGTCGCCCGAACCATTATGGTGACGCTCTTTTTCGCTTCC
The DNA here is from genome assembly GCA_050123815.1 of Desulfobacteraceae bacterium. Lineage (GTDB taxonomy): Bacteria > Desulfobacterota > Desulfobacteria > Desulfobacterales > Desulfosarcinaceae > JARRKU01. Next base: position 5,735 of record JASFGJ010000037.1, on the reverse strand, counting down.
GTAGGAATGCTGGCCAAGCCCCTGTGGTTTGTTTTTCATATGCATTGGGTATTCGGCATTGCGATCGTCATCTTTATTTTGAAGACTGTAATCGTATACGGCGCAGGCCGGTTGTTCGGCCTGAATGATCGCCAGGCAATGGCTACCGGGATCAGCCTGGCTCAAGTGGGGGAATTTTCCTTTGTGCTCGCGGCCGCAGCCCATAACGGCGGCATCCTGGCAGACGATCGCTTTGACATGATTGTTTCGGTCATCATCGTCCTGATGTTTGCCGCGCCCTATATGGTATCGTATGCACTGCCGTTGACGGACGCCGTGCTGCGTCTGATTTTTGGAGGCGGAACAGCCGCGTCCCTGGCGCACAATTCTGAACAGGCCGAACCCACCAACACGGTTCTGGTCGTGGGGTTGGGACCGTCCGGCCAGGAAGTGGTTCGCCATTTAAGCGAACGAAATGTGACACCCATCGTTGTCGATGCCAACCCTCAAAGTCGTATAAAAGCGGATGAATTGGGCATCACCGTTCATCTGGGAGACGCCGTCAGCGAGGATGTGTTGCTGCATGCCGGATTCAACGACATCTGCATGGCGGTGGTTACCGTCCCCGACCCGACAACAACCGCACAGATAGTGGCCCATATGAGAGGGCTGAGACCGCACCTGCCGATCGCGGCCCGCTGTCGTTATCATCGCCATATGGAGACGGTAAAAAACGCCGGTGCGACAATCATCGTGGACGAGGAATCCCACATGGGCCACTCACTGGCCCATCAGATCGTTGATTTCATGCAAACCGAATCTGGTGAAATCCTCGCGTGCCGCCTTGTGGGACGTCCCGAAAAAGAACCTTCCGGTGACCATAGTGATCTAAAGAAAAGAAAACGGGGCGGCCACAACAGCCGCCCCGCCGGCTAAAGGAAGATATATAATTGCTTATATATCCGAGGGGCTCCCCCGCGAAGCCCCGTTAGTATTATCGGCAGGATGGCAGTGATCTTTAGAACAATATATGCCGCTGCTTCTAGTGCGAACCGCTTTTTTTCTGTTTTCGCATTATTTTTACAATTTTTTCAGCCACCTCCAACTCGCCAGGCATTAAAAGTCCGGCGGATATCCATTGCTCAATGGCCTCTTCGGAAATCGTCAGTTCCTGGGCATAGTCCTCGAGATTCCGCTGATGAGACAAATCGATATCGTTATCGTAATTGGTGACAGCCTCCGGAACCTGAGCGGCAACATCAACCGCCTCGGATTCATACGGAACGTCATGCACGTATGTAAGCTTATTTTTCGGCTCACGCTTTTTGAAAATCATTCGCTTTAAATACTTTATCATCGCCATTTTTGTGACACCTTGCCAATTCATTGGTGGGCATGAACGCTGTTACAATATCCCAAGGGCAACCAACCTATTGTAATTTTAATTTATTCTACAAACGTCCGCACACTCGTTATAAAATCTCCGACCACTTACCCTTGTATCGGATTGCATGCAAAATATCGGCCACCCCTAATAGAAAGTTAAATCCCAATTGCGTGTTGGCAATGCGCAATTGACTAAACAATTAATGGATAGCGCCGGATCGGTAACCCTTACCGACCAAACACGATCCCCACATAGCCCACGAAACTGTCACCGGGACTTTTATCATAGCTCGTGGCATAAGCCACCCGACGGGCCCGGTTCGCGCCCATATGCATGGCCGACGCCAAAGCCGTGGCCGCCGCCCCCGAGCAACAGGCGTTTTGATTCTCCAATCCTTGCTGGATGACCTTGTCCGGCGCCAGTTCCAGCATGGCGTCGATCACACCTTGATCATTGGTCTGCTTGACCCATTGCACGGCGCGCTCTCCGCTGCCGTGAGGCTTGAATCCATAATTGGCGCCATAATGAGTTAAATCCGTTGAGCCGATGATTTTCAGGGTACACCCCTGCTGACGGGCCCAATCCGCCACGGTTCGACCGATGTCGAGCGAGCGCTTCACCGGCGGCACACCCAACGCCAGGATCGCGCCCGGGTCGAGCAGGTGTTTGACAAACGGCAGCTGCACTTCAATGGTGTTGTCCTGATTGAATCGTCTGGGCGTCTCCTCAACAAAGGAGTGCCGTTGCATCAGGTGATCGGCCAAGGCTTCGGCCACCGGCAGATCGCCAAAGGGAGTCTGCCAGGCACCACGCGGCATAAGATAGTTGGATGAACCGGGATGCAGATGCATGCCGAACAGCACAACCACGTCCGGTGCTTTGTCGTCTTTGAGCCAATTGATCACATTGCATGCGATGCGCCCGCTGTAAAACCAGCCGGCATGAGGGACTATCCCGCCCAGCCATCCTCCGGACGTTTCCTGCGGCTCAGGCCCCTCACGAAGAAAAGCCTTAATTTCCCGCTCACAGCCGGCAGCCGAATCGGGATACCAGCTGCCTGCAAAAACGGCGTTGCGTGTGTTCATGGGATCACCTCCTAAGCCATGCGGCATATAGGATTTGGTTTAAGGGGTCCCGCTTCATGAATATGGGTTTAAGTGGTTTAAACCACTTCTAATACAGGTATCGCCAGCAGCTCGGTAATAATGATGCTGCTGCAATGGGACGATGAACAGGCCCCATGATCTCAGACTTGAAAAGGATATCTACGCATATGTTATATCGAATGAATCGCGGCTTCAAGGTAAAAGGCGTACTGTTCCGGTATAGTCAACTCATGGTTGGGGCGCGGAGGGGCTTATCGCCCCAAATGGATGGGCACTAACTATTATTGCAGCGCCAGTGATCCATTGATAAGGATGCTTGAGCCGGAGCTGCTCACAATAACCGGAATCGGCCACTTTCTTTCTGAAAAATCATGGTTATTGTAAACAGTTACGGAATTGAGAATTTAATACAAAAATAATTATTTCACCCCAATGCCAGGAAAAGAACCGGGAGGAAGCTATGTGGGAATACACTGACAAGGTTCGAGAGCACTTTATCAATCCACGCAATGTCGGCGAAATCGATAATCCGGACGGTATCGGCGAAGTGGGCTCTTTGGCCTGCGGAGATGCGCTGAAACTGATGATCAAGGTCGATGACGACAACCGCATCGTCGATGCCAAGTTTCAAACCTTCGGCTGTGCCAGTGCGATCGCATCTTCATCCGCCCTGACCGAAATGGTTATCGGAAAAACCGTGGAAGAGGCTCAGATGATTACCAATGACCACATCGCGGAATTTCTGGGAGGTCTTCCCAAAGAGAAGATGCACTGTTCGGTGATGGGACAGGAGGCCCTTGAAAAAGCCATTGCCTGTTACCTTGGCCAGCCGGAGAAAAAACCAGAGGGCAATCTGGTATGCGAGTGCTTCGGGGTCACCGATGTCCAGATCGAACGGGCCATCAAAGACCACACCCTCAAAACAGTCGAAGAGATCACCAACTACATTAAGGCCGGCGGCGGATGCGGCAATTGCCATGAAACAATCATCGGGATCATCGCCAAAGCCAGAGGAGAAGAGATTGAAGAGGCGCCCAAGCCCAAGTTGCTGACAAATATCCAGAAAATAAAGCTGATCGAAGAGACCCTGGAGCGCGAAATCAAACCCGCCCTCAAACAGGACGGTGGCGACATTCAGCTGATCGATGTCGACGGGGACCGCGTCTTGGTCAAGCTGACCGGCACCTGCGCCACCTGCGCCATGTCCCAGATCACCCTGAAAGACTACGTGGAGTCCAAACTCAAAGAGCTGGTGGTCGATACCCTGGTGGTTGAGGAGGTGTCTGCATGAAACCGATCTACATGGACAACAACGCCACGACACAGGTCGCCCCCGAGGTCATTGAGGAGATGCTCCCCTATTTGGGACAGTATTACGGCAACCCGTCCAGTATGCACACCTTCGGTGGGAATGTGGGCATGAAAATCAAAGAAGCGCGCCTGAAACTGGCGGATCTTCTGGGCGCCCAACCCGAGGAGATCGTCTACACCTCCTGCGGCACCGAAAGCGACAGCACGGCCATTTGGGCTGCATTGCGCAGCACCCCCGACAAACGCCACATCATCACATCCAAAGTCGAACACCCGGCCGTAAAGAACCTCTGTGAATACCTGGATCAACATGGCTACCGCGTGACTTTCGTTCCGGTGGATAGCTACGGCAACCTCGATCTGGACTATCTTTACGCCAACTTGAACGACGAAACCGCGGTTGTCAGTCTGATGTGGGCCAACAACGAAACCGGCGTTATCTTTCCCATCGAGGAAATTGCAGAACGGGCCAAAGCCCACGGGGCTGTTTTCCACACGGATGCCGTCCAGGCCGTCGGCAAGCTGCCCGTCAATCTGGCCAAGAGCCATGTGGACATGCTCTCCTTGTCCGGACACAAATTGCACGCACCCAAGGGCGTTGGCGCGCTCTATGTACGGCGAGGCACCAAATTCGCGCCATTTTTGATGGGCGGGCACCAGGAGCATGGGCGCAGAGGCGGCACGGAGAATGTGGCCTCGATCGTCGGCCTGGGCAAAGCCGCCGAACTCGCCGCCGCCCACATAGGGAAGGAGAACGACCGGGTGCGGGCCTTGCGTGACAAGCTGGAAAACACCTTGCTGGAACGTATTCCAAATTCCATACGAAACGGCGACCCCGACAACCGCCTTCTCAATACCTCCAGTATTGCATTCGAATATGTGGAGGGCGAAGCCATCTTGTTGATGATGGATGAATACAACATCTGTGCTTCATCCGGATCTGCCTGCACTTCCGGCTCTCTCGAGCCATCCCACGTGCTGCGCGCCATGGGCGTTCCGTTTACGGCGGCCCACGGCTCGATCCGTTTCAGCCTGAGTGTCTACAACACGGAAGCGGAAATCGATCTTGTCATTGAAAAGCTGCCGCCGATCATCGAGCGCCTGCGCAAGATGTCCCCGTTCTGGGGTCGCAATGCCGGCGCCTGCCAGACGGCCGGATAGCGTTCAGGCAAAATACCGGTAACCATAAAGGCCAACGGCTTGCCAGGAGGCAAGCCGTTGGCCTTTTGCATTTTCCCCGCACCAACCCAATACGACAAGCCCTTGCCGGCCCGAATGTTCCAAAGCGTTGGCATCAGGACGAACGAACAGGATGACATGTGCCTCGTATTCAATTGAGGCCGAAACTTATTGCAAAGTTTCAAAACCCAACCCAATTTCTGCTTGACTTCTCCTTCCCCCATCTTATAATAGCACTTATCATTGTGCTTACCTAATTTGAACAGCTTCTCATGTTGCGTCCTCTATAGGCTTTCATTCAGATTTCAGCAGGCCTCATTTAAAACATTCTGAACGAAAAATTAAAACAAACTGAACAGAAAAGTCGTATTCCATTCTTTGCAAGCGTTGCCGCCGACGGCAGCCAAAAGGCTATAGTAATTCCGTTCTAAATTCCGACAATGGCCTATCTGTTCCTAAGGGTCAGGATCTATTGTGTTTCCGGCTGGGGGCAATTGACCATTGCAAACCGTTGCCACCTGATATGTGGCCTGTGCAGTTCCCACCGATCAAACGGCCAATGGTGGTGTTGAGATTAACCCAAGGAGAAGCAATCATGTCACAGATGATTCCACGATCTCATCCAAGGGCGGCGTATCGCGCCCCAATAAAATATGCCGTCTTCAATTCGAATCAATTTCGATCCGCCCTTACCTGCGACTTCAGTGAAGGCGGATTCTGCTATGAGGTAGACCGGGAACTGACACCGGAAGAAGATGTCTGCATCGTAATGG
>JASFGJ010000036.1:0-13348 GCA_050123815.1 Desulfobacteraceae bacterium | reverse complement strand
TCTGAACCTGGTATCAAAATCTTTGTATCGGCCGACGCTGCCGACGATCTGAGCCAAGGCTACCCGGCGTATGCCGCGGTCGATGGTCTCAAACGCCGACTCTTTTTGTTGATCGTCCTTAAACGATTGAGCCGTTTGAGGTCTGTTCCATCGTTGGCAGGCGGTTTTAATACTATGCAGCAATTTTCTGATCATCGATATCCAGTCGGTAATGTCCAAAGCAATTGATGATTTGGGTGCGCCCCAGCAAGGTGCTTCGCTGGGCGTCATCCGAAAAGCTGGCATGAATATGACCGTGGAAAAAATAGCGGGGGCTGCTCCACTGGATAAGCTTGCGATATGCCTTGAAGCCGCGATGGCACAGATCTTCCGCATCGTGGATGAATCTCGGCGGAGCGTGGGTAACGATCAGATCCACGCCTTTTTTCAGCCAGATCCGCGGTCGCAGCCCCCAGACCATGCGAACCATTTGAGCTTCGGTATATTGGGCCGGACCGCCATTGTACCAATGGGAACCCTCGAGTCCCAGCAACTTGAGCCGGCCGTGACGGATGATTCTGCCATGAAGGTTGGTACAGCCCATGATGTGCGTATCCTCATAGCGGATGTCATGGTTGCCGCGAACATAGTAAAGTGGTGCGTCCAAGGCTCCCCGCAGGAATTTGAGATACTCCGGCGGCAGGTCGCCGCATGAGATGATGAGGTCGACCTGTCCGAATCGATCGGGATCGAATTCCCGATCGAGTTGGGGCACCACAATATCTGAAACACACAACACCCGCGTGGTCAAATCTAAATCTCCTCCGACTGCCTGGTTGCGGCAAAATAGATGGCACACAAGACGATAAGAACGCCGATCCAGTTGGCAAGGCCTGTGGCACGCTGAAAAAACAGAACATCCCAGACAAAGGCCAATGCCGGCTGCAACAGCAAAATCAAACCGGAAAGAGAGGTGCGCAGGTGGGGCAAGGCATTGGTGATCAATATCCAGCCGATGCACTGGCTGAACAATCCGAGCGCGAGCAGGGCGGCCAGCGATTGAAAATTCGGGATCGCAAACGTATCACCGGTAATCGGGATTCCCGGGGCAATCAGGGCCGTGGTGGCTAATGAAACCAGCATCAGCACGTAAAAGATGGATAGGCCGCGCTGCTGTGTCTGCAACTGGCGCAGAAAGATGAGGAACAGCGAATAGAATATGGCTGCAGTCAACCCCAAGGTAATGCCTGTCCGGTAATGCGATCCCATGGTGGCCCAATCGGGCCCGACCACCAGCCACAGTCCCCCAAAGGCTACGGGCATAGCCACAATGGTTCGAAGGTGCAGTTTTTCTTTTAGAAAAAGGGCGCCAAGGATCGCCAGGATAAAGACTTGCAAGTTCGGCAAAATGGTGCCCAGTCCGGGGCCGATCAAGTGTACGCTGTAGTGGTAGCACACCAAATCGAGTGCAAAGAACAGACCGCATAAGCATCCCAGCGCAGCGTGTCTGGTTCCCAGCCAACGGATTTCACGGCGGACACCGGCAGCGGCCACTAGGAACAGACTGCCCAGGAAGACGCGGTAAAAGGCGGAGGCCGTCGGCGTGACATCGCTGATTTTGACCCATACGCCCGAAAAACTGATCATCACGGCTCCGATGAACAATTTGAGAAAGGCCCCCTGGCCGCTGCGCAAACTATGGATCATTTGGACAGACACTGAAAAGCTGTAAGCATTATCTTAACGTCTATCGTTAGCAGGGTGATCGGTTTAGATGGCCTCTTTAAAACCGCACTCTTTTTCGACACAGGCCAGGAAATCGCCTTTACGCTTGGTGTTTTTTTCAACGAGATAGGGTTTGTTGCAAACCGGGCAGGATTTCGGCACCGGCTTGTCCCAGGTGGCGAAGGTGCAATCGGGATATCGGCTGCATCCAAAAAAGACCTTGCCGCGCTTCGAGCGTTTTTCGACGATATCTCCGTCACAGCCCGGGTTTGGGCATTTCATCCCGATGGCTTTGCCGTTGCCGCCGCCATTGATCGACTCAGTGTGCTTGCAGTCAGGGTATCCGCTGCAGGCCAGAAATTCGCCATATTTGCCGCGTTTGATAACCATCGGCTTGTTGCATTTGGGGCAGAATTTATCGGTTGCCGCCTCATGATTGGGCTCGATGGGTTGGATGCGGCCCTTTTCATCACGCTCGTAATCCCGGGAATAGGTGCAATCAGGGTATCCGTTGCAGGCCAGAAAGTGCCCGTTTTTTCCAACTTTTATATGCAGGTCATGCGTGCCGCACTGCGGGCATTTGATATGCGTATTGATGCCGACGCCCTTGACACTGAGCATGCCGTCCTCTGCCGCGTTGAGCTTTTTCTTGAATGGATCATAGAAACGCTGCAGCACGCCCCGGGCATCCAGTTCGGCCGTTTCAACGCGATCCAGGTCGTCTTCCATCCGTGCGGTAAATTCCACGCCGAAAATTTCCGGGAAATTGTCCACCAGCAGATCGTTGACGATAAAACCCAACTCGCTGGGATGGAACGAGCCTCTGATTAGCTCGACATACCCTTTTTGTCGGATGGTGGATAAAATGGTGGCATAAGTGCTCGGGCGTCCAATGCCGTTTTCTTCCAGTTCCTTGACCAGCGATGCCTCTGTAAAGCGCGGCGGCGGCTGAGTGAAGTGCTGTTTGGGCATCAGTTCTTTGAGCGTGAGCGGATCCCCTTCAGCCAGCGGCGGCAGCGGTTGTTGCTTGCGCTTGCTCTCGGCTTCCTGGTCCACGGTTTGATACAAGGCCATGAAACCGGGAAATTTTACCGAACTGCCGCTGGCGTTAAACGTGTAGACATCCGACTGGATGGCGACTGATTTTTGGTCGATCAGTGCAGGCTTCATCTGAGAGGCGACAAAGCGTTGCCAGATGAGCCGATAGAGCGCCATCTGATCCTTGTTCAAGTGGGCCGCTACTTTTTCCGGTGTATGGTAAACGGAGGTGGGTCGGATGGCCTCGTGGGCGTCCTGCACCTTTTTTTTGTTTTTAAAAAAGCGCGGCTCCTCCATGGCGTAATCGGCGCCATGGGTGCTGCGGATCAGGTCGAGCGCCTCGTGGGCGGCTTCGGCCGAGATCCGTGTCGAGTCGGTTCGCATATAGGTGATAAGACCCACCGGTTCTCCGGGCCCCAGGTCGATGCCCTCGTACAACTGCTGGGCAATGAGCATGGTCTTTTTGGCCGAGAAACGCAGCTTGCGAATGGCCTCCTGTTGCAGCTTGCTGGTGATAAACGGCGGTTGCGGGTTCCGGCGAACCGTTTTTTTAACGACCTTGGATACGGTGAACGGTGCGTTTGAAACGGTCTCCACGATGGCCTTAGCCGCCGCTTCATCCGGTACGGAGATCTTTTGGCCCTCTTTTTTTACCAGCTTGGCCTGGAAGACCGGCGGCTGCCGACCTTCCAGAGCGGCGGTGATCGACCAGTATTCCTGCGGTTCAAAGATCTGGATGGCGCGTTCACGCTCGCAAATGATCCTTACGGCTACCGATTGAACCCGTCCGGCGCTCAGACCGCCTTTGACCTTTTTCCACAACAGCGGCGACACCTGGTAACCCACCAGCCGATCCAGAATTCGCCGAGCCTGCTGGGCTTCGTACTTATCGTTATTCAACACTTCCGTGGCGTTCATGGCTTTGAGGATGGCGCTTTTGGTCAACTCGTGAAACAGAACGCGGTGGAAATTCCGGTCCTTTTTCTTGAGGACCTCTTTGGCATGCCACGCGATGGCCTCGCCTTCGCGGTCGGGGTCGGGTGCCAGGTAGATATCCGTTGCATCGCCGGCGGCTTTTTTCAGCGAGCTGATCACCTTTTGCTTGCCGGGGATGGTGCGGTATTTGGGTGTGAAGTCATTGTCGATATCGATCCCCATCTCTTTGGGTGGCAGATCTTTGATATGCCCCACCGTAGCGGCGACATTATACGCTTTGCCGAGATATTTTTTCAGGGTCCGTACTTTCGTTGGGGACTCGACAACAACTAGTGGTTTCGCAGGCACTTATTATTCTTTCTTTTTAGATAGTTATGATTTTTAACCGTTGCGCCGATTTAATCTTCGGCATTCAACCGTATATCTTTAATCATCAATTGCTGATTTGCCAAGCGACTGCCGGTCGCGATAAAAAATTTTTCCCGCTTCCTGGACGACCATTCCCTTGAGCTCCAACAGGGACAGTGTGGCTGCCAGGCATCCCGGTGGCTGGTCGAGCCGGCGGGCCAACTCGTCAATATGAACAGAGTAGGGCCCCATGGCTTCCATCACTCTGGCTTCGCTTTCAGTCAAATCGAGATCGCTGGACGCCTCGATTGCAGATCCGTCTCGGCGCGATTTGCGTGGCTGAGCCATTTGCGGTTCGAGCTCCTCCACAATATCCCGGGCCGATTGCACCAGCTTGGCGCCTTGTTGGATCAAGTGGTGCGTGCCGCGGGCTGTTTGCGCCTGGATGCTTCCGGGTATTGCAAAGACGTCGCGTCCCTGTTCGGCGGCCAGCCGTGCCGTGATCAGCGATCCGCTTCGCCGCGCCGCTTCCACCACCAGCGTTCCCAGGCACATGCCGCTGATAATTCGGTTTCTCTGCGGAAAGTGAGCCGCATCAGGCCCGGCGTTCAACGGAAACTCCGAAAGGACCGCTCCGTTTTCGGCGATCCGGTCAAAGAGCTTCCGGTTTTCGGGCGGATAGATGCGCATCAGCCCGGAGCCCAGTACGGCGACTGTCCTTCCCCCGGCAGCCAATGCGCCTTCATGGGCACACGTATCGATGCCGCGGGCCATTCCGCTGGTAATGACCATACCGTGGTCCACCAGCTGTTCGCACAATCGTCTGGTGGTGGTTCGACCGTAGGCTGTCGCCATGCGGGAACCGACCACGGCGATATGGCATGCCGATGTTTGAAGGCGGCCGTGAAGATAAAGCACCGGCGGGGGATCGGGAATGTGCAGCAGCAGTTGCGGATAGGCCTCATCTTTCTGAGTGAGTACTCGGAACTTGCTGCGTGCAATTGCATCGATTTCCCGGTAGATGCTGTCCGGGGTCCTGTGTCGGCATATGGCGGTTGCCAAGCGGGACGTAATGCCTTCAACATGTCCCAGCCGATGGCGCGATGCCTTAAGCACACGTTCCGGGGTTCCGAAAAAGTTGATGAGCCTGCGGAACAGGAGGTTGCCAATGCCAGGTACGCTTTTCAAGGTTAACCACGGTACGAGATGTTCCATGAGTTATCCCGGATGCGGTGTCGTTTCTAGTCAGCGTTTGATTTCGACCGTTCAACATTCGTTTGCGTTGGTGCACAGCGTTAGACGCCAACGCCTTTGCCAATCGTTTAAGCCAATATGGGTAAATCTTACTGCAACATGAGATCCGTCCGGCTTTACGGACGATTTAACTCCTCTTTTTCCAGGCCAGCAGAATCGGGCTGGCCACAAAGATCGAAGAGTAGGTGCCAACCAGTACTCCGACGATCAGCGCAAATGCAAAATCGTGAATGATGCCGCCACCAAGGATGAACAAGGTGACCACAACCACCAACGTCGTCAACGAGGTTAAAATGGTTCGACCCAGGGTCTCATTGACGCTCTTGTTAATGATGAAGGTTAACGGCTGCTTATGATGCTTTCGCAAATTTTCGCGGATGCGGTCGAACACAATAATGGTGTCGTTGAGCGAGTAGCCGATGATGGTCAACAATGCAGCGATGATCGGCAGGGTGAACTCTTTGCCGAAAATGGAGAAGAGCCCGATGGTGATGGTCACATCATGCACCAGGGCCACGATGGCGCCCATGGCATATTTCAGATTCAGAAACCAGAAGAGCACCAGCGTCACCACCATTGCCGCAGCCATCAGTGCCGGTATGCTCAATTCAATCAGATTAAGAAAATAGACTGCCAGGGCTAAGGCGATGGCCATAACGGCGCTGATCAGCCATTTGAGTTCGAATCGGCCTGAAATATATACAGTAATAAACAGCAGGGCGAAAAACATGGCCATGAGGGCCTTCTCGCGTAAATCCTGACCTACTTGGGGCCCCACCATCTCAAAGGCTTCAATGGTCACTTTGGTTTGGGTGGCGCTGGCGAGCGATTGGCTGATTTGCCGGTTTAAACCCGCTTCACCTGCGATATCGCTGGGAATCAGGATTCGATAGAAATTGCCCCCATTGTCACCGTATTGCTGCACGGATGCGTCATCCAAGCCGCCGCTTCGTAGAGCGGACTTGACATCTTCAATAGGGACCGGGCTGTCAAAACTCACCAGCATTTCGGCGCCACCGGCAAAATCGATGCCCAGCTTCGGCCCGCCATGGGCCACCAGGGAGATGATGCTGGCCAGGATCATAATAACAGAAAGGCCAAAGGCGATTTTACTGCGCCCTACAAAATTAACGTTCACATCGGGTCTAATGATCTGCATACTCGGCTGTCCTCAGTCTCCATTATTTGCAAGCGGTTTGCTGTACCGCGTGTTGTGTCGTTAAATACTCAGTCGTTTTACCCGCCGTTGCACCAGAAAGAACTCGAAAACCGCGCGGGATAATATCAATGCCGTAAACAGACTGGACACCACGCCCAAGCTCAATGTCACGGCAAACCCCTTCACGGGGCCGCTGCCGAACTGGAACAGAACCAGGGCGGCGATCAAGGTGGTGACATTGGCATCCAGAATGGTCAGGCTGGCGCGATCAAACCCGGCGTCAACCGCCGCCAGTGCCGTTTTGCCGAGGCGTAGTTCTTCGCGTATGCGTTCGAAAATCAGCACATTGGCATCAACTGCCATACCGATGGTCAGGATAATGCCGGCAATACCCGGCAGCGTAAGGGTGGCGTTAAACGCCGCCAGCCCACCGGCAATCAGAACGATATTGATAATCAATGCGATGTTGGCAATGATACCGGCCCCTCGATAGTAGATCAACATAAACGCGATAACGAGTGCGCCACCGATCAGCATGGATATCAGACCCTTGCGGATGGAGTCGTCACCCAGTGAGGGACCGACGGTTTTTTCATACAAGATTTTTACCGGGGTCGGGAACGCCTCTCGCAGAATCAAAGCCAGGCTTTTGGCGCTTTCGTCGGTGAAGTTACCGGTAATCATGCCCTCGCCTACAATTTTATTCTGTATCACAGGCGCGGAATAGACTTCGTTGTCAAGGACGATGGCCAGTTGTTTGCCGGTATTTTGTTCCGTGATTCGTGCAAAAATGCGCGAGCCTTTGGTGTTGAATTTTATGGATACATAGGGCAGCCCATTGGAAGGATCGAATTTGACGCGTGCTTCAGACAGGTAGTCGCCGGTGAGCAAGGTCTCTTTTTTCAATAACACCGGCCGTCCGGCTCGTTCAGGATCGTCCTTGCGGTAATAGAGAATCTGGCTGCCCGGCGGTGGATTGCCTTTGAGCGCCTCGCGCACGTCGTGGAAATCGTCGACAAGCTTGAATTCCAGGTTGCCGGTTCGGCCAATTTCATTACGGGCTTTTTCCTCGTCGATGACCCCAGGCAGTTGGACCAGGATGCGTTTTTCCCCCTGTGGCCGGATATCGGGTTCGCGGGCGCCATATTCGTCCACACGGTTTCGGATTTTCATCAAGGCCTTTTCTGCCGCCAGTTTTTTAACTCGCGCGGCCTCTTCATCCTTAAAGACCATGTTGATGACGGGTTGTCCGTCGACCACCGCATCCGTGACGGTGTAATCTCTGAATTCATCCGCAAAAAGGCCTTTATCCTTGTCAATGGCTTCATCGGATTTCAGGTTGATCTGGATAGCGGTGGGACCGGTTTGCCGCAAACCTTGGATGCGAATGCGGTTTTTGCGGGCAAAACCGCGTATTTCCCCAAATGCACGGTTTACGGTATTTTCTACGGCCTTATCGGTATCGACTTCGAGCACCAGGTGCATGCCACCCTGTAAATCAAGTCCCAGGTTGATCTGCTTTTTGGGCCACAGGGTCGGCTCCTCCAGCTTTTTTGTAATCATCTGGATCGTTGGCATAATGCAGATCACTGCAGCCACTAGGACAACTAACACTACAATCGGACGCCAGGAGGTTGTTTTCAATGCTTGTCCCTCTTTTTGGTATCTAAGCTCAGACAAAAATAGGTGTAGAGACCGGGCGGATCAATCGTTCTCCGCCGCGGGTTGGGTTATCGAATTACGGGCTATGGTTTATTTCTTTTCGGATTCGGCTTTGCCTTTTGCCGGAGCCGCAGGTGCGCTTGCCTGTACCGTTCCGGACACATGGCCTCGGCTGACCTTGACACGTACCTTGTCGGCGATCTCCAGGGTCAGGGTTGTTTCGGTTATGCCGGTGATGCGGCCATGCAATCCACCCGAAGTGATGATGCGATCGCCCTTTTTCAGGTTGCCGAGCATTTCGCGATGCTCTTTCTGTTTTTTCTGCTGCGGCCGGATCAAAAAGAACCACATGATGCCGAGCATTAAAATAATCGGAAAAATGGGCGAGCCAAGCAATCCGCCGCCTCCCTGTCCGGCTGCGCCGCCGGCTTGTCCCATTGCATAGGCGATATCCATGGTAGAACCTCCCTTTCATCTGTATGCTTTAGGCGTTTCACATCTTGAATTGGTCGTTCATGCGTCGATGCGAGAAGATAGGCGCCTTTTTCTGCCCTTAAATGGTTTTTGAACAACCCGCCTGCTTTGCTCACGGTGAACACAAAAACGATGGACGACGTTCCATCTCAATTTTCGCTTGAAGCATCCCATTTGGGGATGGTCGTTCACTCTGATGCAATTATGTCAATGCCTTGGCCATCCAAGACGGCGCTGATATACTTGAAATGTGCCGGCAGGTCAAATGTTTCTTAAAAATCCGAACGTGGCGCCATGTGGGAATTTAGCTTAAATAGATAGATTACAGGATCTTAACGCATGCCTGTTATCTTAGAGTCTTTATTTGTCCGTCGGTGCTTCATTCCGCGCACGTTGGATCGCATTCGATGTGGCACGTATCTGGGGGTAGATTTGCATCTCCTTCGATATGAATAGAGACATCTCTGCGGATCTCGAGTTCTGAAATCTCCTTGCGTTTCTTGTTGAGCACATAATCGGCCACCGCCTTGGCGACGACACCACGCACCCGCTTTGTCCCGGATTTGGTCGTCTCGATTTTTAAACGCCGTAAAAAGCGCAGCGCCAATGTCTCTGTCGAAGGCGACCAGCCTTTTCCCCGGCAATATTCACACGGCACCAGATTGCCGAAATCGATGGACGGAGCCAGCCGCTGACGAGACATTTCCAGCAGACCGAATTGCGAGATGCGGCCGATGCGTGACCGGGCTTTATCGAGTTTGGTGTGGGCCCTCAGCGTGCGCTCGACCTGAGAGCGGTTTTTGGCTTCCCGCATATCGATAAAGTCGACAACAATCAAGCCGCCCAGATCTCTCAGGCGAAGTTGACGGGCAACCTCTTCGGCGGCTTCAAGATTGGTCGTCAGCGCTGTTTGCTCAATGCTTCGTTTTTGCGTCGCTTTACCGGAGTTGACATCGATGGCCACCAGGGCTTCGGTCTGTTCGATAACGATAGATCCTCCGGATTTCAGTTTGACGCGGTTTTCAAAAATTTGTGAGATCTGATCTTCGAGCTGGTATTTGGTGTAGATCGGCCGATCGGCAGTATAACGCTTGACGATCCGTCGATGCCGCGGCGAGATCACCTGAACGAAATTTTTAACCTCGTTGAATACCGCATCATCATCGATCAGGATCTCTTTGACATCTGAGGTGAAATAATCGCGAATGGAGCGAACAGCCAGGCTGCGCTCTTTGTACAGGGCAGAAGGCGCCGGTTCCCGGGTGCCTTTTTGGTTGATGTTTTTCCAGAGTCGCAGCAGGTAGTGCAAATCTTTCGACAACTGGGTTTTGTTGACTCCTTGACCGGCAGTCCGGATGATGGCGCCGAAATCCTGGGGGATTTTCAGGCCTTCCATGATCTCCTTCAGGCGCTTGCGCTCTTTTTCATCCTCAATTTTTCGGGAAATGCCGCGATTGTGGCTGCCCGGCATCAGCACGATGTAGCGACCGGGCAGCGAAATGAAGGTGGTGAGCATGGCACCCTTCCGCATCACCGGATCTTTGGTTACCTGAACCATCAACTCCTGGCCTTTTTTAATCAGATGGTCGATGGCGCGGTCTCCGGTGTGATTGTCCTGAAAATAGTCCCTGTGGATTTCATGCTGCTGCAAAAATCCGTTGCGGTCACCGCCATAGTCAACGAAAACGGCCTGCAGGCTGGGCTCCACCCGGACGACGACACCTTTATATATGTTGCCGTGGATGATTTCACGCCTGGCGCTTTCGATTTGAAACTCTTCAAGTCGGCTCTCTTTTATTTTTGCAATCCGGCACTCTTCCGGATCAATTGCATTGATTAAAATCTTGCTGGTCATTCGATATATATTCCTGTTTATTTATTTGCATGTGCGGCTATTGGGGGTCGGAGGTCATAAAAGTCCTTAATTGATAAGCAATTGTCGGGGCGAAGTCAAATAAAAACTTATAAAATATTGAAATTACGAAGCCTTATTTCCGATGAGCCTACAGTCGGATAATTTCAAAATCAATACGACAATGCTCCATGAACGTTATCAGGTTTTTGGCGGAAATGGTCGTGGTGGCGGTGTTCTCAAGGGGATGAAAATTCAGTTAAAAACAAGTTCTTACTGTGAACACCGTCAATGCCTTCATGGTGCAGGGCCGCTTCCTCAACCGTGTAAACGGCCGGGTGTTGATGATTGGTATATGCAATATTGATTTCGTCCAATACGCTCAACAGCTCTTCTTGGGTTTTCAGCATGGTTCCTCGCTTTGGTCCTATTTGATCTATATTCTAATAGAAACTGGTTTTTAGCGCAGCCGAGTATGACAAGACGCTGTTTGTATGTCAAACTCAAGGCCCCCGCAGCAGCAATTCGCGGCAAACATGATTAGCTGTGGGAGCGGCGTCTCGCCGCGATATCAAAGCCATGAGAAGGCCTTGTCGCGGCGGGACGCCGCTCCCACAGCGCCTGCATACCGCGATTTTTTTTATTGCGGCTCTTGGAAAATCCTTAATAATTGTAATGAATCGCATTCACCGAGAATTGCTGACCCACAGCCAATGGTTACGGCCAATGGAGTGAATGGCCCCAAGAGAGGAATTTTAATATTGAGTTGACGAATACGGACTGCCCGTAACGTCTTTTAGGCAGGAATTTGCCTTTTACGTTGCTTTTATCGTGAATCAGGAACATAGGTTTCAAGGAATCGTGCCAGCCGATGAAAATCGGAACCCGGAGACATACGGCGGACGATGGTTTTTAGGCTTTTTTGATCGACCAGCTCTTCAAACGGAATATATTTTAGCTCGACTTGGCCGGTCAC
The DNA here is from genome assembly GCA_050123815.1 of Desulfobacteraceae bacterium. Taxonomy (GTDB): domain Bacteria; phylum Desulfobacterota; class Desulfobacteria; order Desulfobacterales; family Desulfosarcinaceae; genus JARRKU01. The sequence goes on along the minus strand of JASFGJ010000036.1, from coordinate 1,945 downwards.
GGACACCATTACGCCATCCATCTCTTCTTCCACCAAGGCCCGATAGGCTCCGACACCGATCTGGCTGGCCAGGACGACATCATAGGCATGCGGTTTGGCGCACCGCGATTCGTAGCCCAGCCGAATACCGACAGATTTGCGCTGCCGACCGGTTTGGCGCCGGTATTCAGCGTTGACGAGATGGGCGAAAATGCCGGCCAGATTGACCTGGGACAGCGAAATATTGCCGAAATCATCTCTGGCAGTCTCTTTGAGGAACTCTCCGGGCAGGTATTCGGTCAGCCCTTCGGAAAGAACAATCACACCAAAAGTTTTACCTTCCCGCTCGCGGGCCCGCATGGTCTCAACTATCCGGCCGACTACGGCGTCCATATTCATGATCACCCTTGTGTCTGTTGAGCTGCCTCCTGAATTGGGGATGGACTCGTGGGACTGGAACCGGTCGGTGATATCCTCTGCGCCGATTACCAGGCTGGCCTCACTGGCGATTGCGGCCCCGTAAGCCAGCCAACCGGCACTGCGGCCCATGGTGGTCACGACATAATAGGAGCTGGTGGCCTCGGCGTCGGCCAGCAAATTTCTAATTTCCACGGCCAACGTATCCACGGCAGTAAAGTAGCCGAATGTAAAGTCGATGCCCATATAGTCGTTGTCAATGGTTTTGGGCAAATGGATGATCCGGATGTGATGATATCCGGCAGGCATCCGGGTCTGCAATAGTTTGAGCAGATTGGCGGTGATCAGGGTTCCGTCGCCACCGATGGAAAGCAATGCGTCGACCTTCAGGCAGCACAGCGCCCGGTAGACACGATGCAGTCCGGACGTGCGTTGCGGGTCATAAAGATCGGATAGGTTGCGAATCATCCTTCCCGGGTGTTCCCTGGCGGTGCGCAGAAGCACTCCCTGGCTGTTGCGGGTGCGTCGAAGCGCTTCATGGTTGATAAAACAGTAGTCGCGCCCCTCTTCGGGTGGGTTCTCTTCAGTGCACTGAGCAAGGCCGGCATAGCCGTTGAGAATACCGATGACTTCAATCCCGTATCGCAAAAATGCTGCTGCGGCTGTGGAAATAACGGCATTCGCGGCCGGAGCCGGCCCTCCGGAGAATACGATGGCGATTCGCCGCAATTGGCAAGGGATCATTGGCGGGTGAGACAGCGATTGCATGTGATTGCATTACTCCTTTGAGACCGATCTTTTGTTTGTCGGACCACTGTTCAATAAAATTATTTTTACCTGAGCCGCAAATAGTCCCTTAATCGTCAAAGTCGCCTTGTGGTCCTTTGTCGCTGCAAATAGCTGACGCGCGACGGGCGATTTGCTCATCCGTCCATTGTCGCGGATCTTCGACCTGCTGCGCCACCGGGCCGGGGTCGGCGGATTGCGCTCGGCAAATGGCCTCGATGACCATAGGAGCCGTATCGCGGGCATTAAACAACTCCAGCAAGCGGTCGACATACTCCTCGACCCCCTTTTGAACTCTTTCGCGCACGGAAGCGGGCTGGGAAAGAAGCTTGGTCTCGAAGGGCAGATTGAGTTTTCGGTAGTCGCCTGCGTTAAAGCCATGGCGATCGGCATAGGCCGTCATTTCATTCCACAGGGCCTGCGTTACGCCTTTGCCATTTATTTTTTTAAAACGTCCGTCGCCATCCATGACGGCATTGCCGTTTTGATTGACCTCGACACCCCAGGCAATCATCTGCAATGCAGTAGCCACATTGGCCTTGGTGGTGCGGGTTTGAGCGGCGATGGCGCGCAACCGCGCAAGACTGTTGCCGGAGGTGCCGTGCTGGGCGCCTGCCACATGGTACGGTTTTAACGTTTCATGGATTTGAGCCGTCAATTCGACGTGAATGCCGGGACCGGCCGACTCAATGCCGTGAACCGAACCATTATTCAGGGCCACCCAATTGGGGTAAATCCGGTGGGCATTAAGTCCCTGAATCAG
>JASFGJ010000035.1:0-13365 GCA_050123815.1 Desulfobacteraceae bacterium | reverse complement strand
GCGTTCGTTTTTGAGGATCGACTGCCCGAGCGCGGTCACATCATCAGCCGTCATGGGTTGTCCAATAAAGGCCCCCACGATATCCAAAAGGGCCTGAAAGGTATCTTCCTGATCCAGAATGGCAAAGGCGATGAATATACACATACCGGTCGCGTCGATGGCGGCCGTGGCGATCTGAAGATTGCGCGAAAGCTCCACCTGGCCTTCCGGCTTCAGGGGGTCTACATTGCCGCCGATGCCGAGGATGTTGGTGGCGACGGCATAACCGGCCGTATGATCGGCACCCATGGTGCTGGTGGCATAAGTGACGCCGATTCCCTGGACCGTTCGCGGATCGTACGCCGGCATGGCCTGTCCTTTGACCACTGGAACGCGTTCGACACCGAAGACTTTGCCGGTGACAGCCGCGCCGTTGCCCAGGACGCGGCCCAGCGGTGTGCCCTGGCCCACCTCTTTGACCAGTTTGATGGCTGCTTCGGCATCGCCGAATTCGGCCAGTCCGGCCTCCATGGCCACGCCGATGGTGGCGCCCATCTCGATGGTATCCAGCCCGAAATCGTCATCCAGGCGATCGATCTGAGCGATCGCTTCCAGATCGTCGATGCCGCAATTGCCGCCGTGGGCCCATACGGTTTCATACTCGGGTTGTTTGGTCAGAAAATTACCGTTCTTATCGTAAAATGTGCCCGAACAGCGAATCACGCAGCCGCGATGACAACCGTGGGTGGCGGCGCCCTTGCCGCCCCTTTCGTTTTCCAGTTCCGCCTGGGTTTCACCGCTGATCTTTGCGGCGCCCTCAAATTGGCCCGTGGCGAAATTGTTGGTGGGATAGCCGCCGGCTTCGTTGATGACATTGGTCAGCACGTTTGTGCCATAGGCCGGAAGGCCTTCGCCGGTTACCGGATGCTTTTTCAAACCGGCCACGAACGCCTTGTTGGCGGCTTTGAATTTTTCCGGATCCGCCGCCTGGCGCGTGGGCATGCCGGCATCATCCACCACGATGACCTTGACGCCCTTGGTACCCATGACGGCGCCGACGCCGCCGCGACCGCAGTGGCGGGTGGGGCGCAGTTCCATATCGGTGCAGGCCACCGACGCGGCCGCCATCTTCATCTCTCCCGCCGGCCCGATGGAGATGCAGCTGATCTTGTTGCCGTATTCGGCCTTTATTTTGTCCACAAGATCATAATTGCCCAGTCCTTTTAGATTGTTGGCGTCAGCGATGGTTGCCCCATCTTTGTTGATGAACACCTTGTACAGCGAATCGTCCGCCGGCTTGCCTTCCAGGATGATGGCGGCATATCCCAGGCGTCCCAGCATTTGGGAGGGTTGGCCCCCTGAATTGGCTTCTTTGATGGTGCCGGTCAGGGGGCTTTTGCATCCAACGGATATGCGTCCCGACATGGCGGCGACCGATCCGCTGAGCAGGCCGGGGGCGATGACGAGCTTGTTATCGGCACTCAAGGGATGGCATGTCGGCGGCACCTCCTTGGCCACTACCGCAGACGTCATGCCTCTGCCGCCCAGCCCGGCATATGGGCCTAACGCTTCGGTTTTTAATTCAGGGCCGTTCGGGCCGCTCATATTGATGCGTAAAATTTTATCCATGGCCTCCCTCCCTCGTGTGTAAAGGTTCTTGGCAACAGATCAGGTTCGATTTTAACAGTTTGGATATGCAGGTTTGCCGGATGCGACTATCTGTTAAATCTATTTTGGATTGGTTCCGGTTGTCAAGGGACCAAAAAAAACAGCCCGATCCGCTCGGATCGGGCTGTTTCAATTGATTTTATCTGAGTGCCGTGCGCGTTTGCTAACCGTTTTGTTTTTCAAAGGTTTTCATGAAATCCACCAGGGTCTCGACCGCCGCTAAAGGGGTGGGGTTGTAGATCGATGCCCGGCAGCCGCCCACCGAGCGATGTCCCTTGAGCCCGCCCATGTCGTTGGCCAGCGCATCGGCGACGAACTTCTGCTCCAGATCCTCGCTGGGCAGCCGGAATGTAACATTCATCATGGATCGGCTATCCTTGTCGGCCGTCCCGTTGTAGAAATCGCTGGTGTCGATGGTATCGTACAGCAGCGATGCTTTTTGCCGGTTGAGTTCGGCCATCTTTTCCAGACCGCCGATCTGCTCTTCAAGCCATTTGAGAACCATTTGAACGGTGTAAATGGCGAAACACGGCGGGGTATTGAACATCGAGTTTTTGGCGCTGTGCGTCGTGTATTTGAGCATGGTCGGCAACTCATCGGGCACAAGTTCAAGCATATCTTTGCGCACCACCACCAAACAGACGCCTGAGGGGCCCATATTTTTCTGCGCACCGGCGTAAAAGAGTCCGAATCGACCGGCATCAAAAGGGCGCGAAAAAATATCGGAAGACATATCCGCCACTAAAGGTACCCCGCCGGTATCGGGAAAATCAGCCCATTGGGTGCCCTTGATGGTGTTGTTTGACGTGATATGAGCATAGGTTGCGTCGGCATTAAATTTAATCTCGCTTGGAATATAAGCAAAATTGCGGTCTTCGGAAGAGGCCACCACCTCAATGGGTTTGTTCTGAATTTGGGCCTCTTTGATGGCTTTTGTCGACCAGGTGCCGGTGTTTACATAGTCTGCCGTGCGGCCGTCGGGTAGAAAATTCATGGGTATCATGCAAAACTGGAGACTGGCGCCCCCCTGCAAAAAAAGGACCTCGAAATTTTCATCCAGTTTGAGCAGACGTTTGATTCGTGTGACGGCATCGTTGATCACATCATCGAACCATTTGGAGCGATGGCTGACTTCTGTGATGGACATGCCTGATCCGCCGAAATCGAGAAACGCGGATTGAATTTGCTCGAGGACGACCTGGGGCAGAGCGGCAGGACCTGCATTGAAATTGTAGATTCGCTTTACAGTCATTATTTCAACCTCCATCGAAAAAATAAGGGTATTGGGCGCAGCAGGTTACGATCAGTAAAACTGTCAAACTACAGCAAACAGACAATATGTCAACCAAATCTTAACACCTATCTGTCCCAAAAAGTTGACAACACATGGCAATGGCATTAAACCTTAACGTCTATATTATTGGAAATCGATTGGCTGGTGTGGCCGCAATGTAGCGATTCAAACGACCGAAACCAACCATTGCGCTGAACTGTGAAAGGAAGCCGGGAATGAAAATATACAGCTACCCATCCGATGCCGCTGAAAAACGATTGAAGCGAATCGAAAAACGAGGACTGTCGACACGGCCCAAGGAGGAGGCTTCGGTACGGCGTATCTTGAAAGATGTACAGGCCAACGGCGACAGTGCCTTGATCCAATACAGTCGCCAGTTTGACGCACCAAAATTGAAAATCGATCAGCTACTTGTCAGCAAAGATGAGATGGCTTCTGCGAAGCGGCAAGTCGACCGCCGCTTCAAGCGTGCGTTGAATCGTGCAGCGAACCAAATCGAGAGCTTTCACGTCAAACAGCGGCAACGGTCATGGATTGACACTCCGCGTCCCGGTACCCTGATGGGTCAGATGGTGCACCCATTGGACGCCGCAGGCATCTACGTTCCAGGAGCCCAAGGCGGTTCAACCCCGCTGGTATCTTCGGTATTGATGGGCGCCATACCCGCGAAGATTGCCGGCGTGCCCCGCATTGTTATGGCGACACCGCCGACCCGGGACGGCTCCGTCAACCCTTACCTTCTGGCAGCGGCGCACAAGGCCGGTGTGGATGCAATATACAAAGCCGGCAGTGCCTGGGCCATTGCGGCCATGGCATACGGCACCCAAACCATCCCCAAGGTGGATGTGATTGTCGGACCCGGCAACATCTATGTCACCCTTGCCAAAAAGCTGGTGGCCGGAACGGTTCAAATCGATATGATTGCCGGACCAAGCGAAATATTGGTTCTGGCGGAGTCAGATGCCGATCCGCAATTCGTTGCAGCAGACATGCTTTCCCAGGCGGAACATGATCCTATGGCCTCGGCTGTTTTGGTTACGCCATCCAAGGCGCTGGCCACGGCGGTTGATCGGGCCATACAAGATCAATTGGAGCGGCTGAGCCGCAGCGAAATTGCGAGACAATCGCTTCATTCCTATGGTGCACTGATTGTCGTCCCCGATCTGGAGGCCGGCATCGCTCTGGCGAATCGTATTGCACCCGAGCACCTTGAACTGCTGATTGCGGAGCCTTTCACCAAAATCGGTCAAATCCGACATGCCGGAGCCATTTTTATCGGTGCTCATACGCCTGAGCCGATAGGGGATTACATTGCCGGGCCGAATCACGTTTTACCTACTGCCGGGACGGCGCGCTTTTCGTCAGCGTTGTCGGTGGATGTTTTTATTAAAAAAACCAGCCTGATTCACTATGCGCAGAGCGCCTTTCAAAAGGAAGCCGCTGATGTGCTGGAACTTGCGCGCATTGAAGGACTGGATGCACACGCGCAATCGGTGCAAATACGGCTCGACCGTCATTGACAACGGTTGCTTTTTCATGCGAAGGCATATGAATGGATAAAAAATCCCCAGAACCTGGTGAAGTAATCATGGTGGTGGATGATGACATCTCTATATGCCGGATCATGCAGGCGGGAATTGAACACGCCGGCTACGAGTGCTTTGTCGCCGACAATCCCCATAAGGCCCTGGCGATTTTGGAGAAGCAGTGCATCGACGTGCTTGTGGCCGACATCCGGATGCCCGACATGAGCGGTATAGAACTGGGACAGATTGTCAAATCCCGATTTGGCGCCGATGTGATCATTATGACTGGTTTCATCAGCGATTTTAATTATGAAGATATCGTCGAACAAGGGGCCAGCGACTTTATTCAGAAGCCAATTCGGATTGCGGAGTTCATCGCGCGTCTGAAGCGTGTCTTGTCGGAACGTGCGGCTAAGTACGAACTCAAACAGACGCTCGCACAGAGTCAAATGAATCTGGATAAATTCCAGCGCGCTATGGAGGGCATTGTTCAAGCCATCTCCGTTGCAGTGGAAATGCGCGATCCTTACACTGCGGGACACCAGCAGCGTGTGGCGGATCTGGCGTGCGCCATTGCCCAATTGATGGGGGTCCACCAGGATGATATCTATGGCTTGCGCATGGCCAGCGTAATTCATGATTTGGGAAAAATTACGGTTCCCGCAGGTATCCTCAGCAAACCGGGCAGACTCTCGAAATTGGAATATGAGCTGATCAAGAACCATGTCAGGGCCGGGTACGATATTCTCAAGCGAATCGAATTTCCCTGGCCCATCGCCGACATTATTCTTCAGCATCATGAGCGCTTGGATGGTTCCGGATATCCGCAAGGATTGAGGCAAGGCCAGATCATGCAACTGGCTTGTATTTTAGCCGTTGCAGATGTCTTTGAGACCATTGCTTCGCATCGCCCTTACCGTCCTGCCCTGGGACTTCAACCAGCCATCGATGAGATCCGTACGAATCGTGGTATACTCTATGATCCCCAAGTCGTAGATGTTTGCCTGGCACTGGTTGAAAAAGGCGAGTTCGATTTCGAGGGCGCCCCTAACGTCGCATAAAATTGGTAAGGAATAACTTCCGTTCATGTTTGGCCTTTTTCGAAAACCACTCAATCTTCCGCCGCTGAGCGAATTTTCCCTACTGAAATATACACATGATTTTTCACTCGACCGGCTGGTCCCCGGTGTCGACAATATCCGATATGATGTGAACATCAGCCAGGTCTTTGTTACGGCAACACAGAAGATTGTCGAGCAGCTCATCATGCGTCATGCAGGTTTGGAAAAACGTTTGGCTGAACCGAAACAAAAAGAGGTCGGTTGGATCAAACAGGTCGATCAGTACAAACAACTGTACGAGGATTTACTGGAAGGGGCCGTTAACAGGGCCAAGGGTGACGGTGAGATTCAGATAGAATATCTGGCCCAGACGGCACTGTCCAAATTGCTGATAGAACAAGTCAATGCCCAATACGAGCGGGTCATTCGCCGTCTTAAAAAATCAGTGCGAAAATCCGAGTTGGCGACGCACAACGACTTGGCCGAATCTCCAAAGCTTAAAGGCAAACTTCAACGCCTGCTGCAGGATCGAGACGCCATACTCAAACAGGTTGGGCTGGAGGTATTCGGTTTCTGGGGGGAAGTCGAGAAGAAACAAGTGCGCCCCATGCACGAGGCAGTTTTTAGCAAGCGCGCCACTTTTTTTGAAGACTGTTTAAACAATCCAATGCTTCACGTTGCTCAGGCGAGCAACGAGTTTTTTATGATTACGGAATATGATCTGACTCTTGGCAAGCGCGTCGAGGATTCAGATAAGTATGAGACGCTTCTCTTTTTGATTCGGCAGATGCTCAATATAATCGATGCAAAAAATCCTGACGCAAAAGGCGTTCCTCCTGATCAGCGGATGGCGCTTGCCGATTTGCAGGATGACGATGAAGCGGCACAGCGTCAACGCAGCTACAACCAGACCATTGACAGCATGTTGCTATGCCCAGACAATATCAACAGATTGTTGAACTGGAAAAAAACAAAAGAGAGCTTGACCTCAATTAAAAAGCAGGAGAACGATACAAAGCTTGCCGCGAAACTCAAGAAAAAGATAAACGCCCAGAAAAAAGTGCTGCAGTTCTTCTACCGAAAGTTCTGTCGACGCGGCATCATGGACCGCGTTGCCGCCTCATACGTCATGCAGCCCGAATATCTGGAATATTGCCCGCCCCTGCTGCCCCAACAGATTGTACAATACCTGGCTGCCCCCAGGTCCCGCAAAGTGCTAAAAAGCAGACTCAAACGGATGAAAAAGGTCTATGGGCGTGTGTTTTCTTTACGCCCTCTGGCGAAGAAAATAAAGTCAATGGAGCAAATGGCTTCCGCCACTAAAAAAGATTATCTGATTCGCTTTTTAATAGCGTTTATCCGGTTCCACAGGGATTGGCGCAATGCGGAACTGATGCGTGAAGCGATGGAGCGGATTCATCTGGCTACCGATGAAAAGGCGCTCACCTTGTCCCGGGAGAACAATACATTGTATGAGTTCTTGTTGCCCCAGGAGCAGGTCTCGGATAAAGCGCCGATCATCAACCATGTGGTTATCAAGGCCGATGTGCGGGGGTCAACGGATATCACGCATCAAATGATTGAGCGGGGGCTGAACCCGGCCTCTTACTTCAGTTTGAATTTTTTCGATCCGATATCTGCCATTATCTCAGAGTATGGCGCTTCTAAAATTTTCATCGAGGGCGATGCCCTTATTTTGTCACTGTTTGAGCATAAAAATATGCCGGGCGGCTGGTACAGTGTTGCCCGGGCCTGTGGCCTGGCTCTGAACATGCTGATGATTATTCAGCGTTATAATGAAAAAAGCAGAAAATATCATCTGCCCATCCTGGAGTTGGGGATTGGAATCGTTTACCGCGAAGATGCCCCGACGTTTCTTTTTGACGGCAATAACCGGATTATGATCTCTTCGGCCATCAATCTGGCAGACCGACTTTCCAGTTGCTCCAAAACGGGGCGCAAGATGTTTGCCAATAAAAAAACCGCATTCAACCTGTACACATTTCAAACGTTGTCCGATGAGGCCATGGCGCACACGTCTGATGATTTGTTCACCCGTTTCAACGTCAATGGAATTGAACTGAATGCCTCCGGATTTGAAAAGCTCTCCCGCGAAATTGATCTGAAAATGATGCACGGTGAGTTTAAGGATCTGTTCAGCCAGAAGTCAAACATTTATCATGGCAGATTTCCCACCAAAGGCGGACGCCTCCAAACATTGGTGATCCGTGAAGCCCAGATTCCCGTTGTCGATCCCGACACCCTTAAGGTAAATACAATCTCATCTCGCAAATATTACGAAGTTTGCACCCATCCGAAATTGTATGCCCACGCCCGTAAGTCTGATAATTAATCTTTCTGCAATTCAGAGATCTTCCCAAAATAATCCAAGCACTCCGGATTGCGAAGGGCGTCTTTGTTCTTTACCTCCTGCCCGTGGATGATCTTGCGAACCGCTAATTCCACTTTTTTCATATTGAGCGTGTACGGAATATCCGGCACCGCGATGATTTTCGCCGGGGTGTGGCGGGGAGAAGCGCTGGTGGCAATGGCCTTTTTAATCTCTTGCCGCAGTGCATCGGTAAGTTCATAATCCTGAGCCATTTTGACAAACAGAATTACCCTGACGTCATTTTTCCAGTTCTGGCCGACGACCACTGCGTCATCAACGGCCTCCATGGTGTCGAGCTGGCGGTATATTTCGGCCGTTCCGATTCGCACGCCGCCGGGGTTGAGGGTTGCATCGGAGCGGCCGTATATGATTACGCCCCCTTGTTCGGTGATCTGGATAAAGTCGCCATGCCGCCAGATGCCCGGGAATTGATAAAAGTAGGCCGCGTGATATTTGCTGCCGTCCGGATCGTTCCAGAAATAGATCGGCATGGAAGGAAAGGCTTGGGTGCAGACCAGCTCTCCCTGCCGGCCGATGACCGGGTTGCCCAGCTCATCGAAAGCCTCCACCTTCATTGCCAGCCCACGGCATTGCAATTGCCCGGCATAGACCGGCCCCATGGGGTTTCCCAGAGCAAAACAGCCGTTCAAGTCGGTGCCGCCTGAAATAGATGCCAGTTGCAGGTCTTGTTTGATATCGCGGTAGACAAATTCAAAGCCTTCGATGGACAGTGGCGAGCCGGTGGAGAGCAATGCCCGCAAAGCGGAGAGCTCAAATGTCCGGCCCGGTTTCAGGCCTGTATTGAGCAGGGCCGCCAAGTAACCGGCGCTGGTGCCGAAAACTGAAATCTTTTCATCCTGCGCCATCTGCCACAAGGCTTCAGGCCCCGGATGGAAGGGATTGCCGTCGTAGAGGACCAAGGTTGCCCCAACGGCAAGGGAAGTGACCAGCCAGTTCCACATCATCCACCCGCATGTCGTGAAATAAAAAATGTTATCTTCCCGTTTCAGATCCGTGTGCAGAATAAGTTCTTTAAGATGATGCACCAGAATACCACCGGCGCTTTGGACCATGCATTTGGGCAGGCCCGTCGTGCCGGATGAATACATGATATAGAGCGGGTGATCGAATGGCAGTTGTTCGAATGACAGGTCTGACGCGGCACGAAATTCTTTGAAAAAGACCGCGCCCCTGATTCCGCCAATATCCGGGGAAGACCGGGCATATGGCGTTACGACGACTTTTTCGATGGAAGGAATCTGATCGACAATTTTTTCCACGCGCGGCAGCACGTCGATGTGCCGGCCTTTGAAAAAATAGCCGTCGGCGGTGAACAATATTTTTGGTTGGATCTGGCCGAAACGGTCCAGGACGCCCTTAATTCCAAAATCGGGCGAACAGCTTGACCAGACCGCGCCAAGGCTGGCAGCGGCCAGCATGGCGACGATTGTTTCCGGCATGTTGGGCATGAACCCAACGACACGATCACCCGTTTTCACACCGGCTGCGCTAAGGGCTCCGGCCACCTGTGCAACTTCGTCATACAATTCGGCATAGGTCAACTTGCGCCGGACCCGGTCTTCACCGTAAAAGACGAGGGCGATCTGATCGTCCTGGTAGCGCAGTAGATTTTGGGCAAAGTTGAGCCGTGCCCCGGCAAACCATTTTGCTCCCGGCATCTTTTGAATATCATCCACGACGCGGTCATAGTTTTGTGAGGCGATGATCCGTGCGTATTCCCACCAGGCGGCCCAAAAATCCGCAGATTGATCGATGGACCACTGGTATAGTGCCGGATAACTGTCAAAATTCTGGGCATACTTGTCATTGACCCACCGCATAAACCGATACATGTTGGTGTTTTCGATGCGTTCCCGGCTAGGGGTCCAGAGTGGATTGTCCATTTGACCTCCAAAGCTTAATCGGTTTTGGTTTGCCGTTTTCGTCCCGCCAGGGGCGGGATTGGCCGGTTGGCCCCGCCAGATACGGGCTATGGCCGGTTATGCCCAAAGCATCCGTTGAGGTCGGTGAGGCTTGAGGTGAAGTCGGTAATCGCGATTCATCTGTGTAAGGCTGTTCAGATCGCATAACCGTATAGATTTATAGCAAGAAAATTGTGATTTTTCAATTCGTCAATCAATTCATGATGAATTCCTTGCAGACGGCCGAAGAAAGCGTTAAACTCAGCTGCTTTTATTATTAGCGTATGGAGGACAACATGCATTATGAGGGAAATATCATCCGGCCGCCCAGCGAAGCCAACTCAATTCTATTGCAGATCACCGTTGGATGCTCCCGCAACAAGTGTACGTTTTGCGGGACTTATCAAGGCGAACGGTTTAAAATCAAACCGGATGAGATCATTATGGCGGATATCGAATTCGCCGCAACCCATTGCCGTCGGCAGCGACGGGTTTTTTTGTGTGACGGCGATGCCCTGATCGTTCCCCAGAAAAGACTGCTTGAAATTCTGGACCGGATCAGAGAGCAGCTGCCCTGGGTTACTCGTGTGGGAGCCTATGCCAATTCCAAGAGTTTGAAAATGAAAACCATGGATGAACTCCAAACATTGCGGCAGCGTGGGCTGGGAATTCTTTACATGGGATTGGAGACCGGTGATGATGTTACCCTCAAGGCGATCAATAAAGGGGCTCTTGCTTCAACCATGATCGAAATGGGCAGAAAGGCCAAAGCGGCCGGTTTCAAGCTCTCCGTAACGGTTTTGCTGGGAATTGCGGGCAGGGAGCGTTCCAAAATTCACGCCCGCGAGACCGGCCGTGTGCTGTCGGCCATCGATCCGGATTATGTTGGTGCGCTGAGCCTGATGCTGATTCCTGGAACACCGCTCTACGATGATCATGCGGCCGGTCGCTTTCCATTGCTCGATGCCCAAGAGATGTTGGCGGAACTGCGTACGATGTTTGCCAATACCCACATCAGTAAAGGTCTGTTTCATGCGAACCATGCATCCAATTATCTGCCCATCAAGGCCAGGCTTCCCAAAGATCGTGATTCGGTTCTGGAGCTGATTGACAAGGCGCTGGCCGGTGAAGTTGGACTCAAGCCCGAATGGTTGCGGGCGCTATGACCCGTCTATAGGCTTGCATCGTGGTATGATCCAGTGTAACAAGCCATCAATTGTATACAGCGGCCAGCTGAACGGTAATAGAAGGAGACTCCAAAATGACCGACCCAATTTCCACCGATCCAACTTTCATTGATCAGAAATGTGTCAACACGATCCGAACCCTTGCCATGGATGCCATTCAAAAAGCCAACTCCGGTCATCCAGGAGCGCCAATGGGGCTGGCACCGGCCGGATACGTGCTTTGGACGCGAATCATGAAGCACAACCCCGGCAACCCCGATTGGCCCAACCGGGATCGTTTCGTTTTGTCCGGAGGGCACGCTTCGATGCTCCTCTACAGCCTGCTGCACCTGACCGGTTATGATGTAAGCCTTGATGATTTGAAAAATTTTCGTCAATGGGGCAGTAAAACCCCCGGGCATCCGGAATACGGCCATACACCGGGGGTCGAAACCACGACCGGGCCGCTGGGACAAGGCGTGGCCAATGCGGTCGGCATGGCTATGGCAGAGCGCCATCTGGCAGCGCGTTTTAATCAGCCGGACCATCAGATCGTTGATCACTTTACCTATACCATATGCGGTGACGGTGACATTATGGAAGGTGTTGCCGCCGAGGCGGCATCCATGGCCGGTCATTTGGGGTTGGGGCGTCTGATCTGTATCTATGACGATAATCGCATCACCATCGAAGGCGATACCAATATAACCTTTACCGAAGATGTGGCCCGCCGCTTCGAGGCTTATCATTGGCAGGTGTTGCGCGTCGATGACGGCAATAACCTTGACGCCATCGAGGCGGCGATTCGCAAGGGGCAGGCGGATGACCGGCGACCCACCTTAATCATGCTGCACACCCATATTGCCTATGGAAGTCCCAACAAACAGGACTCCCACGAAGCACACGGTGCACCACTTGGAGAAGAAGAGGTATGCCTGACCAAAGAGTGCCTGGGGTGTGACAAAGAAGCGCTCTTTTGTATTTCGGATGATGTGCTGAATCATTGCCGCAAAACACTCGAAAGAGGGCAGGCCGCCGAAAGCGCTTGGCAAGCGGCGTATAAGGCCTTTGCACAGGCAAAACCGGACCTGGCGGATGCCTGGGTAAACGCTCTGAGCGGTTTTTTGCCAAGGGGATGGCAGCAGACTCTGCCCGAAATGACACCGGCCGATGGTCCGATGGCCACCCGGGCCGCTTCCGGAAAGGCGCTCAATGCGCTATCGGAACAAATTCCCACCCTGATGGGCGGCTCCGCTGATCTGGCGCCCTCCAATAAAACGTTCCTGGATGGCGAAGCAGTGTTTCAAAAAGAGAACTATGCCGGCCGAAACCTTCGCTTCGGCGTGCGTGAACATGCCATGGGCGCCATCATGTCCGGTATGTTTCTGCATGGCGGCATCCGGCCGTACGGCGGCACTTTCCTGGTATTTGCCGATTATGTCCGTCCTGCGATGCGTGTCGCTGCATTGATGAACCTGCCGGTGATTTATGTCTTTACGCACGACTCCATCGCCGTAGGGGAGGACGGCCCCACGCATCAACCGGTGGAGCAGCTCGCCTCCTTGCGGGCCATGCCCAATGTGCTGGTGCTGCGGCCCTGCGATGCCAATGAAACCGTCGATGCCTGGTGCCAGGCCATCAAAACCAATGACCGGCCGATCGCCATGCTGTTCAGCCGCCAAAAATTGCCCATACTGCCACGGCAGCAGACTGCCGGCGGCCTTGCCCGCGGGGCGTATATCCTGTCGGACTGCGATACGACCCCGGAGATCATCCTGATGGCCAGTGGTGCGGAAGTGCATCAGGCCTTGGGTGCACAGAAAATATTGAAAGAAAAAGGCGTGGCCGCAAGAGTCGTCAACATGCCTTCCTGGGAACTGTTTGAGCTTCAGTCTTCAGAATACAAACGCAAAGTCCTGCCGCCGGAAGTTACGGCGCGTCTGGCAGTGGAAGCGGGCGTCAGCATGGGCTGGGAGCGCTATGTGGGAGACCGGGGAGCCGTAATCGGCATCGATCGCTTTGGCGCCTCCGCCCCCGGCGGCGAGGTGCTGGCCCGCTATGGATTTACAGACGAAAATGTGGCGGAAAAAGCCATGGCCCTGATCCAAAAGTAGGCATTTGTTTTTCCCTCTACCCGAAACGCGCCCGCTGAGCGGGCGCGTTTTTTTATGCGTGAAAAGCAATTATCGTGAATAGATGACCGTTATGCGGGCCTTGTCCAACGCATGCTCATTCAGATGAAAGCCCACCATTGCGGCAGTTGACGAACGGTCCAGCGCCAGCGACTCGACATCCAGGGCAAACACTGTGAAGATATAGCGGTGAGGGCCGTGACCTTTTGGAGGGCATGCGCCGCC
>JASFGJ010000034.1:0-13603 GCA_050123815.1 Desulfobacteraceae bacterium | reverse complement strand
CACGAGCCTCTTGGATATAGTTTTCTCCGATGATCGTCGCCCCTGCGCAGACAGCCTCTCGGACCCGATCAGCGGTCTGTGTTTTGCCTACGGCGACCAGGCGAATGGTTTTTGGATCGCGCCCGCATTTATTGGCGCTGCGCTCAATCCGCTGTTGAATGGAAATCAGGTTCTGCTTCATCTTAAGATACCCTGCTTGATCCGCGTTGAGGTCCGTTCAAGCGAATGACACCCTCCTGGATCAAATATTCGATGACTTCACAGACAGGCAATCCCACGACATTTGTGTATGAACCGCTTATTTTTTTGACCAGGAACGTTCCCAATCCCTGGATGGCATAAGCCCCTGCTTTGTCGAACGGTTCATCCGTTTGAATGTACCACTCGATCTCATCGCTGGAGAGCATTTTAAATGTCACGTCTGTGCAGACCACGTTAGAGTGCGACCGCTGCATGGCCCTGCTGCAAATGGTGTAGCCCGTAAAGACCTGGTGCGTCCTGCCGCTGAGCTGCAGCAACATTTTTCGTGCAGCGGATGTGGATGCGGGTTTTCCCAAGACGCGGTCATTGACAAAAACCACGGTATCTGCAGCGATGATCCATTTGGAGGGATGCCGGTCGGCAATATCATCGGCTTTGCGCCGGGATAGTGTCAATACATAGTCGTGAGGTGAGGTCAATTCAATGGAGTGTTCATCGAAATTGCTTGGGATGACCTTGAAAATGAGGCCCGCCTGTTTCAACAGATACTTGCGCCTCGGAGATTTAGACGCCAGTATCAGATCCTCTTGTTGGATGTTGGAGTTCATCTAGCGGTTTCTATCAAATGGGGGGGTGTTTGACAACCCGGTCGGTACGATAACAGTATTTGTAATTACAATTGCAGGTGCTATTAACGGGACAGTATATCGTGCGCCGTCAAAATCAACTCTTCCGTGGTATCCCAAGATATGCACTCATCGGTAATGGATTGGCCATATTGGAGTGTGTCGAGATTCCCGCTGTTGTCCTGGCGGCCGGGCAGCAGGTTGCTTTCCAGCATCAGACCGATGATGCCGTTGTTGCCACCAGCGCGTTGATTGATCACATCTTGCCACACGATCGCCTGCTCTGAATATTGTTTCCGGGAATTGGCATGAGAGCAGTCCACGACAACAGACGGCCTCAAGCGTTTGCCATCCAACAAAGACAGCGCTTCGCGGATACTGACCGAATCGTAGTTGGGCCTGACGCCTCCTCTGAGCACCAAATGGGCATATGGATTGCCTGTTGTTTTCACGACGCTGGTTTTTCCCTCGGCGTCGATGCCCAGAAAACTCTGCGGCGAAGCCGCGGCAATCATGGCATTCAATGCGGTACCCAAATCCCCGTCCGTGTTGTTTTTGAATCCCACCGGCATTGAAAGGCCGCTGGCCATTTCACGATGTGTCTGCGATTCTGTAGTACGCGCCCCGATAGCTGCCCAGCATACCAGGCCTGCGATGTATTGCGGCGTAATGGGATCAAGCATTTCGGTGCCCGCGGGCAATCCGAGTTCTGTGATTTCCAAAAGGAGGCGCCTGGCAAGCGTCAAGCCTTTGGACATATTGCAGGACCCGTCCAAATGAGGATCATTGATGAGCCCTTTCCAGCCAACGGTAGTGCGGGGTTTTTCAAAATAGACACGCATGATCAGAAACATGGTCTTTTCGACCTTGGACTGCAATTTCCTTAGCCGCCGGGCATAATCGATTGCCGCCCGAGTGTCGTGAATCGAGCAGGGACCTGTGATAACGGCAAGCCTTGGATCTTTTTTCAGGATTATGTCCTGGATGGTCTGGCGGCCGGCGATCACCGTCTCGGCAGCGCCTTGGCTGATGGGCAGGTCCTTTTTGAGCTGTGATGGCGAAACCAGGGGGACAAATTCATGGATGTTGACATCATACGTTTTTTTCATAGCCGGGTTCTCCTTTCAAACGGGACGAATCCAATCCGTGTCGTCGGGGCGACAGATAGCGTTTCCCCAAAAAAAAACCGCAGGCTGAAGCGCCTGCGGTGTATTGCTGTATAAAGTCCGGATCAGCAATGCCCAGGCAGGCCTCTGCTGAAATAATAATACCCAAAAAAGTGAAAGTTGCCTGAGCTTGACCGTTTCATTACGAGTTCCTTGAATGAAGAGAGTTGATTTTTGGAAAATCTCTATCGGGATTGGTGCCGATTGTCAAGTTTTAATCGAAGCTGATTTTTTGTTTACATTAAAAGGACATCACGCTAAGCTGTCGCAAACTGGACAGTCCGCCTGTGCCATCCTGCTTCGGTCACGCCATGTGGAGCATCTCACGGAGCGTGGTTCAAGCTGATGAAACCCGAAATATCGATGATCATGCACGGCCGCTCGGATGGCAACGAAACGATCAGCATACGATTTGTAGACTTGGTCGCGCATCTTATCGACCAAGGCGTCAGCGCAGCATCTTACGACGGCACATCCGGTAGAAATGAAAAAACTAACAAAAAGGAAAATCAATGCACAGAATGAGTATCAGGAATATGGTGATAGGTGCTGTGTTTATTTTGGCTTTTGTTTTACCGTTTACATCTGCTTTGGCCAAAGATGAACCCGGCAAAATTGCAGCAAAGGTTGACAACCGAACGATCGATATGCAGACGTTCGATCAAGAAGTTGCAAAATACATGATGCAGTACAAAGGCGCTCAGGGGAATCTTCCCCCGGCCTTTATGCAGCAGATCCGCACGCAGGCAATCAATACGCTGATTAACCGGGAAGTTCTGCTGCAAGAAAGTGAAAAGCGGGGTATCCAGGCCAACAAGGAAGAGGTGCAAAAAGGGATCAAGTCAGTCCAGGATCGTTTTCCCAGTCAGGAAAAGTTTCAAGAGGCGCTTAAAAACTTGAACCTCACTCAAAAAGATTTCGAACAGCAATATATGCAACAATCAAAAATACAAGCGCTGCTTGATCAGGAGATCATATCCAAAATCAAGATCAAGGAAGATGAGGCAAAAGCTTACTTTGATGCCAACTCGGCACAGTTCGATCAGAAAGAAACGGTGCGCGCGCGGCATATACTGATGAAGGTCGAAAAAACTGCTGATGAAAAGACAAAAGCGGAAGCGCGCAAAAAACTTGCCGAGGTTCAGAAAAAGATCATGGCCGGAGAAGATTTTGCGGAGATGGCGAAGCAACATTCACAGGGGCCGAGCAACGTCAAAGGCGGTGATTTGGGTTATTTTGGCAAAGGGCAGATGGTCAAGCCCTTTGAAGAGGTTGCATTCAAGTTGGCCGCGGGCGAAGTCAGTGATATTGTCGAGACCCGCTTTGGATATCATTTGATCAAGGTGGTGGATCGCAAGGCATCGAAAAAAGCTGTGTATACAGACCAAAAGCAAAAAATAATGGCAAAGATGAAAAATGAGCGTATTCAGAAAGAGGTGAATACCTTTATTACCAAACTTCGGAAGGAAGCAAAGATAGAGAATTTAATTCAGTAGAAGTGGAATTATTATGAGTACGTCACTGCTGATTAAAGAGACCGAAAAATTTGAAATTGCTCTCTACAAAGAACCCAAGGATATCAAACGGCTGAGACGCACCCACGTCCCATTTAGCGGATCGCCCCGTAAGCATCCCCATGACTCGGGCCGGATTATTCTGGTTTCCGATCCATATGGCGGTGGTGCATTCTACCTTGAGTTTGATAAGAAGGATATCGCATTTGTCGAAGAATTGGTCAATATTGTGGATGTCGATCAGGATGTCATACCTATGGTTCGTATCTGGGTGAGAAAAGGGGGGATTGGGTTGCGTTGTACGCCGTTTTGGGTAGAGAAGTTTTAACTGGGCAAACCGTATAGAAATATCATTAATTGCGGGCAAAATATCTCAATTCTTTGATATTGAAGCCGGCCCGTTTTTAAGGCCGCCCACTGCACACGCAATGGTACCTAAACAACCGTAAGATTTGCTACGGACGACCCGCAAACTCGCTTCGCTCAAACAGTGCGGGTCGCTTGTCCTCCGCTTCATCTAACGGTTGTTAAGGCACCATTGCTCAACGTGCAGCAGGCGGCCTTAAAAACGGGCCTCAGGTTGCAGCTTAACGAGCTTGTATTGCAATCCAAAGTTGTGTTTTAGAACGCAAGAACTAGAAAGCCACTTTCAAGCGTATTGTAAGACAGTTCTTTGCACGGTTGAGGGCTGAGGACTGAACTATAGGCGCGGAGAAAGGAAAGGTTTGGAGCGAATCAGTCGGACGCAGAAGAAGAAAAATGCTGAGCGGCTGCAGAAGCTTGGCGAGCGGCTGATCGATCTTGACGATGCCGTACTGGATGCGGTCGGAATTTCGGAAGAGTTACGGGAAGCCGTGGTGCAGGCACGCGGCATAAAGCAGCACGAGGCGCGCAGGCGACAGCTGCAGTATATTGGTCGCCTGATGCGAGAGGCCGGCGCGGATGCGTCCGAGATTCAATCTGTGATCGAGCGGGCAGAGGGAAGCGACGGGGCCGAGAAACGAAAATTCAAACAGGTGGAAGCCTGGCGAAACGAATTGCTTTCAGGGAATCGTTCCCGTTATGACTGGCTGCTGAAAAACTATCCACAGGCCGACCCGGCATACCTGCGACGGTTGATCAGCAACGCCGGTGCAGCTAAAAAGCGTGCCGATAGCAATAAGCGTGCGGCCAGAGCCCTTTTTCGATATTTGAGAGCGCTAATCGATTAATTCGACCAGTTCGTCCACGATCCGGTCTAAAAAGAGCATGCCTTCCACGGTCAATCTACAATATTTATCATCCAAATCCAACCAGTTTTCCGCTTCAAATCGGTCCAGGGCCGTATGAAAATAGAGTTTGAAGTCGACATGGAAGTTCTCTCTGAAAAACGTTAGATCCAGACCATCGGATTGCCGCAGCCCGAGATAGAGTGCTTCAATCATCAATTGTTCTTCACTGAGTTCTTCTTGTTCGGAAATGGGAAGACTGCCCTGGCCGAGCGTCTGCAGGTAACGGTCCAACTCACGATGATTCCACCAACGCTTGGGAAAGTAGAAACTGTGTGCCGCCGGTCCAAGTCCGATGTAGGGAACAAAATTCCAATATTTCTGATTGTGTTTGGAGCGCCAGCGCGGTCCTCTGGAGAAGTTGGATATCTCGTAATGATCGTAGCCACCAACGCCTAGAAAGTCATGGGTCATGCGAAATAGTTCCGCTGTCAGAATATCCGACAGGGGAACGATGCGACCCGCTTGCCGATCTGCGTAAAGAGGGGTATGCGGCTCATAGCTTAAAATGTAGCAGGCCAGATGCTTTGGTATCAGGCGCATGGCCTGTTTCAGATCGTTTTTCCAAATTGCCGGAGACTGTTCCGACAGGCCATATATGAGATCCAGGCCAATGTTGTTGAAGCCGGCGGCTTTTGCTGCTTCAACGGCTGCCAGTGACTGCTGTCCATTGTGAACACGGCCGAGGAAGGCCAGTTGCTGATCATTAAAAGATTGCACGCCGATGTTGATACGGTTGAAACCAAATGCTGCATAATCCTGAAGATCTCTTGCCGTAGCGGTTGCCGGGTTCACCTCGAGGGTCATCTCTGCGGATGCCTCCAGGTTGAAGCACAAGGCAGTCCAATCCACAATTTTGCCGACTTGTTTGGCTGTTAGCAGTGACGGTGTCCCACCGCCGATATAGAGTGTATCCACCTTTAAATCAGGAGATTTGCTTAGATTCATCTCCTTTTTCAAACCATCCAGAAAGTCGGGGATACGATTGCTATCCGTAATGGAATAGAAGTCGCAATACCGACATTTTTGCTGGCAGAATGGAATGTGGATATAGATTCCTGCGGCATGATCCGAAACTTTGTGTATTGGTTCCATCGATACTTCCTGATGTAGGCTTAAAACTAATTAATTATCTAAACAGTTCAATCTCATCCGTCATTTATCCGAATTGCCCCGCCGGTCCCCCAATACTTTCCGGCTTCTTTTTACGGCGCACATGTCACCGCACATGCTGCAGACCGATGAGTCGTAAGGTATTGAAGATTCTCGATATATTTTTGCCTTTTCCGGATCCATCGCCAGCTTCAGCATGCGGTCCCAATCCAGATCCCGGCGGGCTTCGCTCATCTGGTGGTCCCAATCGATGGCCCCGGTCAATCCTTTGGCGATATCTGCGGCATGCGCTGCGATCCGGGCAGCGATGATGCCTTCTTTGACGTCGTTGTTGTCAGGCAATCGTAAATGCTCGGCCGGTGTAACATAGCACAGAAAATCAGCACCGGAACTGGCCGCAAGGGCACCTCCAATCGCAGAGGTTATATGGTCATAGCCAGGCGCTACATCTGTCACGACAGGGCCCAGCACATAGAATGGGGCGCCGTGGCACAATTTTTTCTGAAGCTGCATGTTGGCAACCACTTCATTAAGCGGGACATGGCCGGGTCCCTCGATCATCACTTGCACATCGTGCTGCCAGGCAGCTTTGGTCAATTCACCCAAAATGATTAACTCCTGGATTTGGGGAGCATCCGTGGAATCCTTCAACGATCCGGGGCGCAGGCCATCGCCTAAGCTCAAAGTGACATCGTAAGCACGACAAATTTCGCACAGACGATCGAAGTTTTCGTAAAATGGGTTTTCTTGCTCGTTGCTAACCATCCAGTCCATCAACACGGCGCCGCCTCGGCTGACCACGTGGGTCAGTCGGGGATTTTTATAAATCCTGTCGATGGCAACGCGATTCAGGCCGGCATGAATGGTCATAAAATCAACGCCATCCTCAGCGTGTTTTATAACCGTATCGAAAAAATCGTCTACCGAAAGATTCTCTATGGATTTATCGCTGCTGGCGACGGCATCATATACCGATACGGTGCCGATCATGATGGCGGCTGTTTCCAGGACCTTGCGACGAAACAGTTACGTATCGCCAAAGGTACTCAGATCCATGATGGCATCGGCATTTAAGGCCACCGCGTCCTTAACTTTTCGCAATTCCATATCGAGATTGCAGCAATCCTGAGATACTCCCAAGTTTACATTTACTTTTGTACGAAGACCTTCGCCAATAGCACCGGCAACCAGGTTGGTATGGTTTTTATTGGCCGGAATGACAATACGGCCATTGGCGACGCCCTGCAGCAGTCGTTCCTTTGAAATTGATTCGGTCGCGAGTGCTTGCGCCATCTGGGGAGTGAACTCACCCTGTTTGGCGGCTTCCATTTGTGTGTGGTAAGACATCAAAATCCTCCTGCAGCGGCCAAACGGCGCGCTGGCATTATGTTGAGATCGCTTTTGGCGATTCGTCAGTAGGTAAACAACCTCATTGGATTTTCTGCGGGCGTCGGACCACCAAGGAAGATTTTACGGTAAAAAAAAAGCCGAATCCTTAGATACGGATGCGGCATGACCGGGGCCATGAAATCCAGCACGCATATGGACAACACATTGCCTTTACAAGCCGCTTCCCTTCGCCGGTATTACCCGGATCAGGTTCCAAGGGTTTTTCTCAGCGAAACCGCACCCCCAGCGATGTGGTATCTTATGTTGAAGTGCCGGGAAATGCAAGCATTAATTGGTCATAAGGCTGTGATTGGCTCGATATGGCTTCTAAGGCTGATAATTGTTTTTTTTTGATTAGGTTGATTTTTTTCCTTTCATATTAATGGAAAACCTGTTAATCGAGGCACACTCCGATTTTAATGATCACCGACTAACCGGAACGTCAAGTTCACTGCAACAGAATCCCATATCGGAATAAAATCCACTTTCATCGTTACCGATCACCCTGAAGGTGTGATTGGAAAGTCCCGGCGGCTAGGCTGACCCCCCGTACGGTTGTGTCTGCTTATGCTCCCTGGATGGTTTTTTTTTAGGGCAGCTCTGGTCGAATAGAGCGATGGATTCGATGTTCACTGATTTTTTATGGAATCCAAATTCGGTTCGAATATTTGGGAAACATAATATACGGTGAGCCGCGGACATTGAATAAGAGACTTTTTTCATAACAATGCAGAGGCGCAACAATGCAAGAAAACAAAAACCAGTTCCAAGCCAACCAGGCGTTTATCTGGGAATGGTTCAAAAAGAACCAGACGCAATGGATGCTATCGATTAATTCGGACAAAAGAGAGTCATCAGAGGAGACGGCACCAAATAACGGCGATCGTGTTGATGAACAGTTATTGAAGCTTTGGAGCAAAACCATGCAGAAGCTTTTTAATCTGCCACAGATCGGTCTGACCAGGTTTTACCAAGAGAATGTCAATCAGGCAGGTGAAAAATACTGCCAGCTTCAGGGGGCAATGGGGAAATTATCTATTTTACTCTCCACTCCCTTTGAAAAAGCCTGTAAGCAGCTCCAAGAACAGTTGGCTCAGTCCACAAATCAAACGTCTCCTATAGATGATACAAAAATTTACTACGATAGCTGGATAAAAAACCTGGAATCGAACTATCATGAGTTGTTCAACACGGCTGAGTACATCCAGACTCTGGCCCAGACCTTGGAAACTATGAACGCGTTCGTCGGTGCACGGGAGGCGGTGATAACCGATGCATTAAAGACATTGCCCATCCCGAGCAACACCGATATGGATGCATTGTACCGTGAAATTTACGAGCTGAAAAAGCGGATCAAAAAATTGGAAAGAGCGATTGCCGACCGCGACTTTCCGTCCTGTCCCAATCCCGAGAAGTAGAGTCACTTTTCATTTTAAACTGTAACCACCGGTTCGTGGCAGTACGGGCCGGTATTGGATGGAGGCGCAATGAATTCCGGAACAGCATCATTTAATATGTTGGCAAAAGCGATGACTGAAACGACTCTACGGGTATTTGACCGGTCCAAAAAGGCAACGGATACCCTTTTAGGTCCCCTGAACACCGATATTGCTCAAACACCTTACTCCGTAGTCCATAAAGAGGATCGTGTCAGGCTCAAACATTATCGTCCCCAATCCTCCCAACGCGAAGGCGCAATTAGGCGGCCGCTGCTGATCGTATACGCGCTGATCAATCGTGAAACGATGCTTGATCTTCAACCGGGCCGAAGCGTGGTGCAGCGTCTGCTGGATGCCGGTATCGACACCTACATGATCGACTGGGGGTATCCTGCCCGCAAAGATCGGTTCCAGACCATCGACGATCATGTCAATGACTATATGGATATCATGGTCGATGTAATCCGTCGCCGTCATGGAATCCAGCGCATTAATCTGATGGGTAATTGCATGGGAGGCACTTTTTCAGTTATTTATTCGGCCCTGCACCCTGCGAAAATCAAAAACCTGATTACCACTGTTACACCGACCAATTTCGAAACGGACACCGGTTTGCTGCATACCTGGATGCGACGAATTGCCGTCGATCCCATGGTGGAAGCTTATGCAAACATTCCTGGCGATCTGCTCAACCTGGGATTTTTGCTCTTGAATCCAGCCCGCTTGATGGTGGACAAATACAAAGGATTTTTTGAAAATCTGGACAACAGGAATTTCGTTGAAAACTTCATACGGATGGAAAAATGGATATTCGACAGTCCCGATGTGCCTGGAGAAACGTTTCGGCAGTTCATCCGGGACTGCTATCAAAACAACCTGTTGATAAAGAATGAAATGATGGTCGGCGGGCGGCGCGTGGATCTAGAGAAGATCACCATGCCGGTGTTAAATTTTTATGGCCAATACGATCATCTGGTTCCACCGGAAGCCTGTAACAAACTTTGTGCTGCGGTTGGCAGTTCAGACACCGAGGATATCTGTCTGAAGACCGGGCACATTGGCATTTACGTGAGTTCAAAATGTCAGCAGCAGTTTACGCCGAAAATTGTTCAATGGCTCGCCGATCGCGAAACAAAGCCGACGCGGCTGCCGACCACGATCCGTAACAACCCCGTTGAATCCTTATCGAACAGGGCGCAAAACAATATTGGGGTCGCCGGCGCTATTTGACCGCTTGTATTGCTGCTGCTATAAAATCAGTGAAGAAGATACCACGAAGAACACGAAGGGCACAAAGGAGAAATGGTTTTCATTCTCTTTTGCCTTCGTGCGCTTCGTGTTCTTTGAAGGGATAAATTAAAATAGGACCTTGCAGTCCGGTTGTCTTACCCTCTGGAACCCAGCCGCAGGCCTCCATGAATAAAAAAGACATCACCGGCTAGGGCCTCGTTGCGGTACAATTCACAGACAAAAGAAGCAACCTCTTCGGGTTCGACCAACCTGCCGATGGGTACCTGATCGATAATCTTGTCCAGGACCTTGGCCGGCATTCCCTTGACCATGGGGGTTCCGACATATCCAGGTGCCACGGCAACACATCGGATCCTGTCTGCCAGGCCCAACCTGAAAAATTCCGCTGTGATCACTTTGGGCATGACCGACATGGCCGCCTTGGTCGACGCATAATTTATCTGGCCCGCAGTGCCCAATGACCCGGTCGAAGAGACCAGGCAGATCAATCCCTTACAGTTATGATTGATCATTTGTTCGGCACATTCGCGGATCGTAAGAAAGACGCCGTTGAGGTTGACATCTATCACCGTTTTGAACTGATCCAGGGACATTTTTCGTTTCACTTTCCCTGTTTCCCTGGAGGTGGCAAGCGTCAGTCCATCTTTGATGATGCCTGCAAATGGCGCCACAAGGTTGATCTGACCAAAATTTTCGATGGCCGCAGATGCCAGCTTGGCACAGTCCGTTTCGTCGGTAACGTTGCAGACGACCGTGGCCACCTCACCATCAATACTTTCTGCCGCTTCTTTCAGCGGCGCTTCGGCGATATCGGCCAATACCACTTTCCCGCCGTTTTGCGCCCAATATTTGGCCATGGAAAGTCCGATTCCGCTGGCACCTCCGGTTATGACAGCCACAGAATTCTTGGTCTCTAGCATCTTCTTCTCCTTGTGACGTAATTCGTCTATTCGATAGTTTTGGGTGTTGATTATTCTTTTTTTTCGGGTGCCTTGGATTTGGTCTTGCCGCTCTTTTTAGGGCCTTTGCGCTGACCCTCATCCAATGCGCTCTGTAAATCGAGTTGGAATCGCACCGGTCCCCGGGTAACGCCATCCGTAAAACGGGTATGAAGCGCAAAATCGGAGTCCGGATGCGACCACGAAGTGGCGATGGCGACATGGCCTTTTGGAAAGGCGGCGACTTCGGCATCGACATAATCCAGAGGCGCTAAAGCGGTGTCCGGCTCCACCAGATCATCATGCTTTCCGTAGCATATCATCCAAGGGATTTTTTTCGCGGCAAGACGCTTTAGATTCAACGGTTGATCAAATAATCTCACCGGCAAAGTGCCGTCAGCCTGGATGGGCATATTGTAGGATGCAAAGCTCATGCGGGTAATCTCGAGAGGCAAATCGCTGCGTTCATAGGTCAGCCAATAGTTAAGGGCCGCCGCCGTCTTGCTGATTTTTGAAGGGTTTCCGTTACTGTTGGATGCAATCATCATATCCCGCCACATCGCCAGCAGCGGTATTTCGCTTTCGATGCTTTTAAGCTTGTAGATCCAGCCCATCAGGGTTCCGTCCGCCACCTGAATACCATTGGCAAGCGCCTTTGTCCCATAGGCCAGATCATTGAATTGGGTGGGAAGCCCTTTCAGAAAATTGGCCAGGCCTTTGCTGCGGGTGCCGTCCATCGGTGAGACACAGGTAATAAAGGCGTCGACCAGTGAATCGAGCTTTCCGCTCAGGATATTGCACAATCCGGTATAACCGCCTTGGCAGTACCCATTCAGCGTCACAGCTGCGCCGTGCCGCTCCTTGATTTTTTTACAGAATTGGCGAGTGTCCAGCGCATCTTCTGACGGTGTCATCGTTTGAACCGCCTTTGCGGCGCGAATATCCTTTAATATCCTGATGTATGTAGGAACCCCCTGGTCTGCAAAAGCGTGGGCGTAGCTTCGCTGTTCCTGTGGCAGAAAGGCCAAAATATTGGCCCCCAGCACAAAGGGCGGTATAATCAGAATCGGTTTGCCATTCGATCGTACCTTTATCCGACCATCCCTGGGCAGGACCTGGTAAAGCTCAAACCGATCGGTTTCGTCAATTTTTGAATCAGCAGGCTGGTTTTCGAAGTGAAAGCCGAATTCCGGTTCAATGCCGTCGATGGCCTCAGGGTAAGTGTGGGCAACCCCTCTAACCAGTCGTGACACGCGCCTCGCAATTTGTTGAAACGCATCAGGACCTTGCGTAAACAATGCCGGAAGCGATGATTGAATTTCGCTTTGCATCATCTGGCTTGTGGCCTGTATGCCGCCCCGAAAGGCCCGGCTTACGATATCGGCATTCATCGTACCGAGTTTCAGATATGCCTCAAGATTTTCCCAAGGCGTGCGCAGCCATGCGCGCCGGCTTTCGACACGGGCAAAGTAATTGGTGGCAATGAAGAAGGGGATGGCGTGAGCATTGGTGTAGCGAACAAGTGTCGCTAAGCCGTCATGGAAGGCGTAAAGCAAATCGGCTCCTGCCTTGCTTGATTTTAAGATATTGTTCTCTTGTGATTCATTCATTGTTTTAGCCCGCACTTGTAACTGCACATTACACCACAACTGTATGATATTCAATGAAATGGTTTTGATTTACAGGAACCGGCATCCGCGACGTGCAGCGGTTCGATGAACCGACCGCTGCATGTCGCAAATCCGCTAAATCAACAATATGGTTACGACTGAAAAAACTTTTCGACTTGTTGATAGCTTTCTTCCATGAACTGCTTGTAATTATCGCGGCCGGTCTTGTAGGATTGGACCCAGTTCTCAATCGCATTGCGTCCTTCCGCCGGCAGCCAGGTGGCTTGCTCGAGGACTGTATTGGCAACACTCTCGAACTGATCCTGCAGCATGGCCATCGCGTTGAATGTGTTGTTGAATGCAGCCTGGTTAAATTCTATCAATTGTTTTAGCATTTGTTTTTGATCCATTTCGATCTCCTTGAAAAATAGTGCCTCCTGCTCTCGCCATACTACTTCTTGGCTTTGGCAGGTCCGGTGATTTTTACGCTGCCGAGATACTTTTGCAGACCGCTGAAGCCATCATCCACATAGGATTTAAATCGGTCACGCTCTTGCTGGCAGGTATCGACCCAGCCCTGATAGGCCTTGCGTCCATCGTCCGGCAGCCAGGTCGTCTGATCCAATACCGTGTCAACGGTATTCACAGCTTGGTCCTGCAATGTCGCCATGGCGTCAAAGATGCTGGAGAAAGAGGTTTTTTGGAAGTCAATCACTTGTTTTGCAATTTCGTTGTACGTTGTCATGGTTTGCCTCCTGAAGGTTATGGGTCGTATTTGCGGCATTGCAACAAAAACAATCCATTTGGTTTTGAGCTAATATGTCAACGGATAGCTTGGAAGTCAATAGAAAAAATGATGCACTGCACAAATTTATCGGCTCTTTTTTTTGGGAGGGAGCTTGCTTATTGCTATATGTTTAGTATAATCAAAGAGATATTTTTTGATGGCACTCGGATGGATGGCCATGATGATGTGCTGCAATACATCAATTATCGAACGATAGGTGCGATACCGGCAAAGGAGGTACGATGAACGATGCGGTTGTTCTTAAAAAATACGCAAACCGGCGATTGTATGATACGGAGAA
>JASFGJ010000033.1:0-13645 GCA_050123815.1 Desulfobacteraceae bacterium | reverse complement strand
AAAAACAAGCTAAGCCGCGAAGGCCGCTACGAAGACGCGGCATCTCAAAAACGCCGTGATCTTGCCATGGAGATGCTGTCACGTATCGAACACTTGAAGTCCAGCCTGGAGCGCAAGCTCGAGGCCGCCTCGGCGCTTCAAACCTCCGGAGCGCCAATTGGGGCGGATCAATTGCTGGATGCCATGTTTCAACGTGTTTTCAGCGCCATGTACCTCTCCCGTTGGCCGGCCCTGACGCCGGAAAAGTGGCGCGGTGCGACCGATCTTCCGGACGATATCACCACATACCAGGCAACCATGTAAAAAGACACTTCTAAAACCGTTCTTTGACCTGGAAATTTTCCAAATCATCGGGATGCACATCGGCTTCGGATATGGCGCGGTCTCGGACCGACATGCCGGCCTTGTGAACCGATTCTGGATCGCCGGTGATCAGCGGGTGCCATTCGGGCAGGTCACGGCCCTCGGCGATTCTGCGATAGGCGCAGGTGCTGGGAAGCCAGCGCAGCTTTGCAATGTTGTTCGGATCCAGCTTGAGGCAGTCGGGGACGAGGATGTGGCGCAACTCGTAGTCGGAGCAGCGGCAGGTCCGGATATCCAACAATAAGCAGGCCACCCAGGTATAATGGACTTTACCGGTGGTCGGGTTTTTTAGCTTCTGCAGGCAGCAGCGCCCGCAGCCGTCACAAAGGGCTTCCCACTGATCGGGGCTCAGCTCCTGAAGTGTCTTTCCTGTCCAGAAGTGGTGTGGCATATTACGCAATTGTTTTGGAAAAAATGAATCCGGTGTGGCTGTGGGATCCCCAGGCCTTCGGCGAGGATCGGAGCCACTGAAGCAGCTTATCAGAAGCCACTGTGGCAATCAACCGGGCGATATGGCTCAATTTCAATTTTTGACAATCGGCCATCATGATCTAGAATTGTTGTAATATATCCGCATTAGGACACGGTGCTACACTCTTTGCAGCGGAACAAGTCCCCAGAATCGTTGAATTACCGCCGAACCGAAATCATTAATAGGAGATGCTCAAGGCATTATGACGCATATGATTCTTATGATGAAAAGATACCTGACGGCAATTATTGCCTTTTGTTGCCTTCATTTTGGGATTGTCAGCTCGGTGGCCGCACAGCCGATACTGGATCATGATTTGCATGTGCGCCTTGAACCGCAGCGTCATTCACTGGTGGCAGAGGACCGTATTCGTGTGGCCGACAATGCACCGCCTCGTCTTGTGTTTTTTTTGGCCGGGCATCTCAAGATTGAGGCCGTGCAGCTAAATGGACAACCGGTCCGCCACACCTTTTCGAGTGGCCGGTTGACCACAGAGTTGGGCAACGACCAGCGCTCTGGTCAGCTGCTCATTGCCTACCGGGGCGGCTTTACAGATCAGGCGCCTGTTCAGCCTCTGAACACAGACAATCCGGGTTACGGTGTCACCGGCACCATCGGCCCGAACGGCACGTTGCTGCTGGCAGGTTCAGGATGGTACCCCCAGAGCCTTCAGGCTGCCTCGACGTATACCCTGAGCATCGATGCCCCGAAAGGGATTCTGGGGGTGACCGCCGGCCGAAATTTAGGGCATCATACTGCCGGCGGCCGTACAATTTCCAAATGGCGGATCGAGCAGCCGCTGCGTGGTTTGAGCCTGTCGGCCGGTCCTTTTCAGCCGGCCACGAAGACCTTCGGCCGCATTACCGCGGCCACCTATTTTACGCCGGCACTTCAAGATCTGAGCCAGGACTATCTCGAAGCCATCGGACGCTATCTGGCGTTCTACGAAAAACTTCTGGGGGCCTATCCGTTCGACCAATTTTCAGTGGTGGAAAACTTTTTTCCCACCGGGTATGGGTTTCCATCATACACACTGATGGGACGGCGCGTGTTGCGGCTGCCGTTTATCATTCATACCAGCCTGGGCCATGAAATAGCCCACTGCTGGTGGGGCAACGGTGTCCTGGTGGACGCCGCTTCGGGGAACTGGAGTGAAGGCCTGACCAGCTATGTGGCCGACTATCTGTACAAAGAACGGCGCGGCAGCGGTGTCGACCACAGGCGGCAATGGCTGCGAAATTACACCGGCCTTGTGCAACCGGATCAAGATTTCGCGCTAAACAAATTCATCAGCCGAACGGACCCGGCAACCAGTGCTGTTGGATATGACAAGGCTGCCATGGTGTTTCATATGCTCCGTCGAAAAGTGGGTGACGATCGTTTTTGGCAAACGTTACGGGACGTTTATGCCAAACACCTTTTCGAGGCCATCGACTGGCGCGACTGGCAAACCGCTTTTGAAGCATCTTACGGCAAATCATTGGAGACGTTTTTCCAACAATGGGTCTATCGTGCCGGCGCACCGCAGTTGTTTTTATCCGATACCCGGATTAAGACGACTGAAAGCGGGAGTTCGGTCAGCGGTATCCTGGCCCAGCGCAAGCCTTACTATGCGCTGGAGGCCGATGTGGTGCTGGAAACCGCCAACGGGATCTTCGAGCGGCGTGTTCCAATTCACGGCGATCGGTCACCGTTTTCTTTCAGCGTTAAAGAGCGGCCGCTTCGATTGACAGTCGACCCGCAGGTCCATCTCTTTCGCCGCCTCGACCCCCGGGAAATGCCGCCGACTGTCAATTCCATCAAAGGCGCCGACGCATTGACCGTCGTCGTGGCCGCGAATCTGGACGAGCGTTGGAAGAGCGTCGCCGGCAGGCTTTGCACCGCTCTCGGCGTTGACGCTGCAGCTATTGTTCAGGAGGCGGAGTTCACTTTAACCCCGGCCGACCGCACCCCTGTTCTCTGGATCGGCCAACCGGTCCGGCTGCCGGTTCAGGAGAAGCATTTCACCGTTGACGAGAGGGAATTTAAGGTTTCAGGCAAATCCTATTCACGCCAAGCTGCGAGCTTTTTCGGCGTATTTAAGACCGATAATGCGTCAGAGCGCCTGATGGGCCTTTTTTTACCGGAATCTTTTGAGCAGGCAGCTGTTTTGATAAGAAAAATACCTCATTACGGCAAGTACAGCTACCTCGTCTTTAGGGGGCCACGCAATCAGGTAAAACAAACCTGGCCGGTGGCCAGCTCACCGGTTGCCATCGACTGGTCCGAAAGTATGCCACCCAAATAAACGGAGTCAAACGATGAAACGACCTCTGATACAATTGATTGTATTAACGTTATTGTTTGCGTTGAGCGCATGCCGTACCACGGCGATGACGGATTCGTTGGAGGTTTATGATCTTGAAAATGAGCAACTGCTCTCCGACGGCCAGGCGCTGCAGCGGCTGCAGCACGCGCGAATCGTGCTGGTCGGCGAGCACCATAACAATGCCGACCACCACTTGGCGCAGCTTCATGTGATTCAAGCCCTGCATCGCGCCGGCCGAAAGGTTGCCATCGGGATGGAGATGTTTCGGCGAGAAAGCCAGCAATCCCTGAACCAATGGACTTCGGGCCGGATGGAGGAACAACGGTTTATGGCGGTATTTAAAGATAACTGGAATTTCGGATGGGAATTGTATCGACCGATTCTAGTGTATGCCCGTGATAACGCAATTCCGGTGGTGGGTCTGAATGTACCGCGCAATCTTACGCTTCAGGTTGCCTATTACGGCTTTCAATCGTTAACTCCAGAGCAGAAAGGCTCCCTGGAAGGTATTGTCTGCGACGTTACGCCAGAGTACCGTGACTTTGTGCAGAGAGCTTATGGTGCTCATAGCCACGGCCGGATGAAGTTCGAACAATTCTGTGAGGCGCAATTGGTTTGGGATTCGGCAATGGCACTGAATGCCATCGACTATTTGAAACAAAATGATGAACGCATCATGGTTATCGTGGCAGGCAGCGGTCACGCCCGAAAGTTGGGTATCCCCACACAGCTTGCCAAGCGGTCGACGCTACCCTACCTCGTGATTCTACCTGAAACCAAAGGGATTTTTGAGAAAAACTTCTTGACCGATAAGGATGCCGACTTAATTCTGCTTAGAAAGTAAGTCGGCGCAAAACCAAAGGAGACCATTATGACACGATGGCGACCCATCGTCCTTGGCAGCGGTTTTGCGATTGTGTTGTCTGCTCTGATGGCCCTACATCACCAGACAGTCGGGGCTGATTCCGGTTCCAAAAACCAACGCCATAAGATCACCATTGAATTGACCGAGGACTTTTACCGGGCGCTGCGCAACGAGGGGACAAAGACCTACACGACCGGGGGGCAGGATGAATACCTGCGCCAGATTGCGGTTTCAACCAAATTTATGGTTGAAACCAATTTACGGATTATCGAGCAGCAGGCGCGGATGATCGAGCTGCTTGAGAAACAAGCAACGGAAAAATAGATTCAAACATTTTCAGGATGCTTGCTTACGCGGCATTATGGGTTTGATCCACCGCCCATATTCGCCTTGATAGAGCCATTTGTCCGGAAATCCGGCCCGGCGAGTATAGGTGGGGTGCTTGGCCCAATGAATCAGCTTTTCGTAAGCTTCCTGAATTTTTATGAAGGCTTGAGGATGGCCGCCGATATCGGGGTGGTGTTTTTTTACCTGACGGCGGTAGGCGCTTTTAATTCGTTGCTCCAAATTGTTCGGATTCAAATCTTCGCTGCGCAGCTCCAAAGAGATCAGGCTTCCCGCCCGGATGGTCGGGACGGTCAGGGCCACAGGCACAACCGATTCTTTTGACACACTGGGCTTGGATGCCTTGTCCAGAACATGTTGTGAGGCAAGATAGCGTTTTTTCGTGCGATTTTTCTCCCGCCACCACAATGAACCCAAAATGTTTGACAACTCGCAAAAGTCCTCCACCGGTTTTCGGCCCACGGTTCGCGGCAACATGTAACTGTAAATCTGCTCGGTGCCGTAAGTCATTAAATCCATAATGATCACAAATTCGGTGAAATAGAAAGTGGCGTATCGCGTGCTGAGTGCCTGCAGCAAGCCGGTGCGCCGATTCAGCGACGCCAGCAAGTATTGCTGGCACGACATGGCGCAATATCGGCGATGACGCGGCGGGAGCGGATCGCCGCATGCCAGACAACGCCGGGAACTGGTTGCACCCTTTGCAGGGATATATTGTTTTGCTGCCTCTTGCATCCAGTCACCATACCAGGATTTGCCTAAAAATTGAATCGTTGTTTGTGCAGATCGACTGGAGCAAAATCCGATGCGGATGGTGTCCGTCGATGGCTAAGTTCGAATTTTTATTTTAAGCTTGAATTTATAAATGGTAATTGAGATTCTCGCACAACGCCGGCTCTGTTCGGTAATATGATCTTTGGGCCCGATCGGATAACGCGTGTGAAGTGATACAGTCAGGCACAAACCTTAAAGGAGCACCATTAAACCATGAGTGGTAATACCATTAACTATAGTACGCTGTTCAGCCAAGACAAGTTGGATTCTCTCTTTCCCTTGGAGCGATCGAACCAATTTTTTGAAGCCCTTTTCGGCGATTCGGATGAGGGCGCCTATGATATCCGCCTGGCCTTTAAAGAAAATCAGGCCGACACACTGCTGTTCGAACTTGAACTGCACCAGCGCCCCGGAAAATGCCTGGCATGTAATCTGACCTATGGGCTTCCCAAAGTGTTCACCCGTCACCCCGTCATCGATATCAATGGGATCGTCGCCCAATTGGATCAACTGCTGGGCGACCGGGCCCGGTGCGGGCAGTGGCAGCTGGGCAGCGTTCGTGAAGTGTCGCGCGAGCTGCATGTCATACCGCTGATGATCGACATTAATTAGTGATTCAATTCTTCTTCCGTGGCTTGCGGCCCGAAGGGCTTGAATACGATGAGCAGTTGGGGCAGCAACGTCAGGGAAGCGATCAGAGCGATGAACATGGCGATGCCGGTAAAAACGCCAAAATAGATGGTTGGCCAGAAATTTGAAAAGACAAGTATGGAAAACCCGATAATGATGGTGATAGATGTATAATACATGGCATGGCCGATACTGCCGTGACAGCGGTGCATTGTTTGGAGATAATCGCCGTCCGTTTTTATCTCCTTTTTGAACCGGTAGATATAATGAATGGTGTCGTCCACGGCGATGCCGATGCTGATAGCGGCAATGGTGATGGTCATCATGTCCAGCGGGATATTCATCCAACCCATGATTCCCAGCACTGTGCCGGCGGAAAGAAGATTCGGGAATAGAGCGATCAACGCCACTCGCAGGGATCGGAACAAGATCCAGAACATGGCCAGCAGTGCCAGGGCCACCACACCCAACGTTAAAATCTGGGAAGAGAACAGACTTTGCAGCATGTTGTTGTAAAGGACCATGGTGCCGGCCAGGTGGACCTTGTCTTTGTCGAGTCCCAGTTTTACGACCAGGTCCTTGCGCATTTGTTTGAGCAGGGCGTTGCGCTTCAGTGTCTTCAGCGAGTCTTTGATGCGCAGGAAATAACGGACTTCATTGTGTTCGATGGATAAGTAGGGCTTCAAGATCAATTCTTTGTAATCATCGGGCAGCTTGGTGTAAAGCACTCCCATTTCGATACTATCCAGCGATTTTCCCTTGTTGAGATTGCGGCCGATCTTCAGCAAGGTGCCCAGTGAGAGGACCTTCCCGGTCTCGGGCAGCTGTTCCAGGTAGTCGTGAATTTTTTCCACCGTGGCCATACGATCATCAACAAACCAGTACTGGTCTTCGCTTTGAGTCGTCTCTTCGTCGAAGGGATCGTCAAACGGATCTTCTTCATCTTCAAAGTCGTCGAGCTCGATCGCCTCGAATTGGACGATCACATCCAGGGGTGTCGTTCCGCCAAGTTTTTGGTCGATCTCTTTCATCCCCTGGTAGATTTCGGTGGATTTTTTGAAATAGTCGATAAAGCTGTTTTCCACCACCAGGCGCGACGCTCCGGCAATGCTGAAGACGGTGACAAGCAGGGTCAGAACCAGCACCAGCCGGCCGTGGGATTCGGTGAATCGCGCCAGAAAATCGGTCAGTGAAAAGTCGATCCATTTTTTTCTGTTGGTCTGGTTGGGCTTTTTCAGAAAGACAATGCCGGCCGGGAACAGGATGAAGGTCAGAACCAGGCTGACGATGATTCCCGCGCTCATCATCCAGCCGAAATGGATCACCGGCTTGATGTCGCACAGCAGCAGACTGCTGAAACCGGCGATGGTTGTGAGCGCCGCAAAGAGACACGGAACGAATTTGGTACGAATGGTGTCCTGCACCAAGGCACGCTGGTCCAGGCCCGGGTTGTGGTTGTGAAACTCCCGATAGCGCACAATCAGATGCACGGCAATGGCCAGGGTGATGATCAATTGCAGGCTGATAAAGTTGGACGAGATAACCGTGACTTCCCAGTCAAAGGCTGCCAGGATGCCCATCATGGCGATCACCGATAAAAAGCAGCACAGCATCGGCAGCACGATCCAGCGGATGCGTTTAAAGATGATACCCAACATGGCGATCAACAGGATAAAGACACCCCAGCCGAAGACTTTGAGATCCTTTTTGATAAACGTGACCATATCGTCCGCGATCATGCTGATGCCGCCCAGGTAAAGCTGCCCGTGGGAGCGGTATTTGTCGATGATGTTTCGAACCTGCTGGATGTTTTCATGCTGCTTCTTGTTCAGCTCATCCAGTCGCATGCGGATTTTCTTGACCAGCGCCTTGAATTCCGCCCGCTCGGCCCGGCTCAGGCGGCCATCGCTCTTTTTTTCCAGATAGGCGTTGCGCTCTCGGATCAGCTCCCGGTAGGCAGTGTCGATCTTCAAGTTGGCCACCACGGCCGTGGTTTTCATATCCCGGCTGACGATCAGCTCCCGGTAAAAGGGGCTCTCTCTAAGTTCGGTTCGGGCGAGTTTCTTGTCGATGTCCGGGGACTGGAGGTTGGGCAGTCCCTTGCTGAAATTACCGTCTTTAATGGGCGCGCTTTCCAGCAGCGGTACGTCCAGTATCGTTAAGACCGATGTCACCTGCTCAAGCGTCGAAAGCTCGTCGCGCAAAGCGGCCAGGACATCAAGGTTTTTCTTGGACAGCAGGTCGCCCTCCGCCGGCGTAAAGGAGACCAGCAGAAAGTCGTTGACACCGTATCGATTGGAAACTTCCCGAGTAAAGCGCAGGTCCTTGTCGTTTTCCAACAGCAGCGTTTCCGCCGATGCATCGATTTTGAAGTCTTGCGCCCTATAGCCCAACAGGGCAATCAGAATGACCAGTCCCAGGATTGTGACAATGGGATGATCGAGTACACACAGGGTATACCAGCGGATGGCCAAATCAGCGAGTCGTTTCATTGATGTTATCCAATGGGCGTCGGCGAAGGTTATTCCAATCTTGGGCAATGGGTGTGTTTGCCTGTTTTGCAAGCATATCCCGGGACATAATCCTATGATTTATAAATCCATTCGAGTAGAAGGGTCAAGACACTTCGAAACGAATCGATTGTTAATAGCACGCTCAGCATTAATCGGTCTATCCGGCCGGTCGGGAAGATCGCCTGCCGCACACGCAACGGCGCCCAGGCAACCGTTTTATGGTGATTGTCCGTTTGCATCGTCGGGCCTCCTTTTGCCCAGCAGATGCCTTGTGCCGGCAAACAAAAGGACGATGGCGCCGCCGAGTCCTATGACAATAAACGATATTCCGAAGAATACAGCTTCCGATCCGGTGGCGATATGGCCGGCCCTTCCGGAAAAAGTGCCGGCCTCAAGAATTCTCACGCCGACCAACAACAGGGCCAAATTGATCGCAACGCCAATAAGATAAATCAGGGAGAGGATTAATTTTCGCATGCGTTCCTATCAGATCAGTCCCAGGCTGTTGCGCTGCACCCAGCCGATCTTGTCTTTCGAAAACTGTATCAGCAGGTGGTCGGTGGCTGATTTGACGACCTGGACCTTTGCGCCGGCGTGCAGGACAAACAGCTCGGTCGAGGTTTGCTCCCATCCGGAGCGGATCGAAACCTTTTCGGGCAGGATAATGCCGTGCCGGCTGTTGGCCGATCTATAGAAATTGAAACCGGCGGTCATCACAAAGATGATGCTTGGAATCAACACCACGATCGCCGCTCTGCGCAGCATCCGCCGGCCGGTAAGTCGCATGGCGGCGGCAAGGCCCCAGAACAGCAAATTGCCTCCCACGGCCAACGCCACAATGGTACGGGAGCTGAGTTGATAGTTCCAGAAGAAAAAGATGCGCATCAGTGGCAGCGTATTTTCATCGGCGGCAT
This sequence comes from Desulfobacteraceae bacterium, assembly GCA_050123815.1. Lineage (GTDB taxonomy): Bacteria > Desulfobacterota > Desulfobacteria > Desulfobacterales > Desulfosarcinaceae > JARRKU01. The sequence goes on along the minus strand of JASFGJ010000033.1, from coordinate 4,461 downwards.
CTTTGGAAAGGCTTCGGGTATAATCGAGATTGAACATCAGATCCGGATCCCCGGGGATCAGTTTGGCCGAGCGCTCATACCACAGGATGGCTTGTCCGAGATCGCCGTTTTTCAGATGGGCATTGCCTATATTATAGTACAGCGCACCATTGCGTACGCCGCTTTGGGCGATGGCCTCCAGTGCTGCCACGGCGGCGGGGTAATCGCCGGATTTGTAGGCCTCAAGGGCTGCAATGAATTGTCGGGCCTCCTGCTGCGCTGCGCAGGGAACTGCCGTGCAGACAAACATCGCCACAACAGATGCAATGGTCACCAACGATTTCATGCCGTCAGCTCCTTCACCATTTTGCGGGTCCGCGCCACCAGGTCGTCTGTTTTCTGCGAAGATAAACCGGTACCGCTGTATTTCACCGATTCGATGGCGGCCAGCAGGTCCGCCGCCTGTTGCGCTTCATCGTCGGGGCGACCGCCGGCTTGCATCAATGCCTTGGCCTCCTGTAATGTCAAGGCTTCGCCCTGCCGGCCGGCGCAGCACAAGATGGCCGCGGTCAGCGCCTGATACAGATGCGAGAGGATCCTTTCGGACGAATCCCGGCGCGCCGATTTGAGCGCTTGCAGGGCCCGCTCTTTCATGATTGCCGACGGTGTCGCGTCGGGCCGTCGCCAGGTTTGAATCGCGGTGATGATACCATAGGCCAATACGGGCAAGGCCAGCAAGAGCATAAACCGTTTGACATCGAGCAGCCGCTCCGAGCGCAGGGCGTCCAGGGACTCCTTGGGCGGCAGAATATCGCGTCCGGTGAACTGAACCCTCTTTTTAATATCCGGCAGGCGTTGGGGGGCGATGATGATCGGTTCGGCCTGAGCCGTTTCCGACGCCTGAACCAGAATCTCCGGGATTTGGGCCGACAGGGTCCGATAGCTTGCCGTCTGCGTGTCGAAATAGGTCAGCTCTACCGGTGGCAGTTGAAACCTCCCGGCCTTCATCGGCACAAGGGCCGTGCGGAACAATTTGCGTCCGCTGGTGCCGTCGCGTTTTGTGGTAATCTCTTCTTGGGGAGAATCGTCGTAGGCTTTGAAATCATCACCATGTTGCAGACGGGGCGCTTCGGCATCCATGAGGTTCCCGCGCCCCTGGACAGTGACGGCCAAAGTGGCCGAATCGCCAACCCGCAGTTCGGTTTTTTCCACCTCGGCCGCAAGTTCGAATTGTCCCACCAATCCGGAAAAACGCCTGTCAGAGTCAAGGGGAGGCAGTGGCCGAATCTTAAGTTCGAGGGGCTCGGTCCGCAACTGCCGGACGACCGCCTGGCCGGGTCTGAAAATAGGGTCGTTTAAAAAATCGTCAAAGGCGCTGCGCCGACGTCGTCGGTCCGGTTTGACGACACCCACCTGCAGCTGGGCCGGCTCAATGGTCACCGCGCCCGCCTCCAACGGCGTCAGGAGATAATAGACTTCGGTAACCATAAATTCACGGCCGTTGATCATTTTACGAAACGAGTGGCGTTTCTCGATCTCCTTTGCCTTGAAGCCGGTAAATTCAGGCGGCTGGAACCTTGCATCGCGCACATTGACGGCATTTAAAAATCGAAAGGTATAGGTGATCTGCTGGCCCACAAATGGATTGGCCTGCGAAAGTTGCGACTCCACCCGGACCTCGCGGCTTGCACCCGCCGCTGAGGCCTGCTGATCGGTCATGACTCGAATCGTGATGGGTTGCGTCTTGTAAGGCTTCCCGTCAACGGTTACGGAGAGAGACGGTATGGAAAAATCACCTTTTACTTTGGGGAATAACAGATAATTGTGCGATGTTTCCCGCGTCATACGGTTATTGATGATTTGAACATCGGAGCTGGTGCCCTGCGGCACCACCTTGAAATTGGTCAGATCGGTCAGATCGACCTCGCCTTGACCATTGGCAACCGTAATCCGCAACTGCACCGACTCCCCGGGACCGATGACGTTGCGATCCACCTGCGCCTCCACTTTGACCCCCTCGGCCCAAGCCGGGCCCCAGGGGCAGAGCCACAAGAGCAGACCGATCCATATCCATCGCGTTCGCATTACCAATCCTTGTCCACCTCTTTTTTACGATAATTGGGCATCATGGCTCGGCCGGGTTGATCTTTCAGCCGGTTGAGCAGCTGGGCTTCGGGTTGACGGCCCTGTCGCGGGGCCTGATCCTGAGGTTGTGCTTCCTGGCTCTCAGCCGCCTTGGACTGTTGGTCCTCCGGCTTTGGCTGGTCCTTGGTTTCCATTTCAGATTGGGGTTGGGGCGGCGCCTGCCCCTGCTGCTGATCCCGGCCTTGCGGCGATTGCTGTGATTGATTTTGCTGCTGTTGGTCCCGGCTGCCGGACGATTCCTGCTGCCGGTCCTTCTTTGGATCCGGCTGCGAGTCGTTTTGCTGTTGTTGCTGTTTCTGTTGCTGAAGCTGCTGTTTTACATACGCCAGGTTCTCCTGGGACTGCCGGTCGCCGGGCGCCAATTGCACGGCGGCTTCATAATTTTCAATGGCCTCTTGCAGGGCGCCCTGACGATACGCCGTATTGCCCAGGTTGTACAAAAGACGGGCCTTCAACCCATCAGACGCATGCGGCATGGCCTGCCGGTAATGCTCGGCGGCGCCGGCAAAGTCCTGCTTTCGATACAAGGTGTTGCCCAGATTGTATAACACGGCAGGATCGTGCGGTTTCTGCACCTGGGCCTTGGTAAAATGCTCCATGGCGTCGTCGAATTTATTGGCCTGGTAGGCCTCATATCCTTCCTGCCGGGGACCGGCGCAGGCCGGCGAGGCCGGCCAAAGCAAGGCGGAGGCCATCAACAGGGCCACCGTCGAGTTTTTCAGCAGCGGCACCCAGCGGGAGCACATCAGCAGCACTATGGCAAAGGTCAGCGGCCATTGATACCGATCTGCCCACACTTTTTTTCGACTGCTTTCCACAGTGGCGCCGTCCATATGGGCGCGTATCTGATCGCTGTAAACGGCCTCCAGGTCCATGTCGCCGGCCACCGAGCGTACGTAGGCACCGCCTGTTTTGGTGGCCATGCGGGTCAGCAGCGGCTCGTCCAATCGCGACAGGACGATCTGCCCGCGGGGATCCTTTTTAAACCCTCCGTCCGAAGCCGGAATCGGTACGCCCTCATTCGACCCAACCCCGATGCAAAAAAGTTTGATGCCTGACGCCTGGGCAGCTTCAGCAGCTTCCATCGGGTCCCCGCTGCCGGTGTTTTCGCCGTCCGTGATCAGAATGATGGCCCGCTCCGCCGTGCTTTGCGGATCAAACGCCTGCTGCGAGACGCTGACGGCCGCCGCCAGATCACTGCCGCCCAAAGGCAGGTAATCCGGCGTGAGCACATCCAGAAACAGATAGAAAGCCGTGTAATCGATGGTCAGGGGGCATTGCAAAAAGGCGGTTCCGCTGAAAGCCACCAGTCCGACCCGGTCGCCTTGCAGCATGGTGAGCAGGTCGTAGATTTCACGTTTGGCGCGATCCAGACGGGTCGGTTGAATGTCGGACGCCAGCATGCTGCGGGAGCAGTCCAGTGCAATGACGATATCGACCCCTTTGCGCTCGATCTCCTGCCAACGGAACCCATATCGCGGTCCGGCCAATGCCGTTGCCAGCAGGGCGCAGGCCCCCAGAACCAGCCAGGCCCGCCAGCGGCGCCGCCGGTCGAGTCCCTGCGGGATGATCCGGGCCAGGCTTTGACGCAAGGCAAAGGCCTTGAGGATTTTTTCACGGCGGCGCCCTCCGTACCAATAGACCAGCGCCAACGCAGGAATCACCCAGACAAAAAACAGCATTTCGGGACGGGTAAAGTTCATGATATGCAAACGGTTGTTCTGCTAAATTGTCTACCAATTGATAGAATACATATACTTTAAACTTAACACTTTAAACTTTAAACTCTACCGGCTTATGGAACGCTTAGAAACCGCGTATTTTTCAACAGCACCCAAAGCCCTAAAAGAGCGAATCCAGGCAACAACAGGTAGATATACAGCTCCCGGTACTCGGCGAAAGTGTCCACCTTGACCTCGCTTTTTTCCATGGCATCGATGGTATCGTATATCTTTTTCAGGCCGGCCAGATCGTCGGCCTGAAAAAAGAGCCCGCCGGTCCGGTCGGCGATCGCCTGCAGCGTTTTGGCATCCATATCGACCCTGCGGTAGACCAGGCGCCGGCCGAAAATCGGATGATCGACCGCAAAAGGGGCGCGACCCTGGCTGCCGACGCCGATGGTGTATACCTTAACTGCCTTCTGCTGGGCAATGGCTGCGGTGGTCAGTGGTTCAAATTCGCCGCTGTTGCTCCGGCCGTCGGTCAGCAGGATGATGACATTGGAGCGGCTTTCGATATCTTCCAGCCGTTTGAGGGCGATGCCGATGGCGTCGCCGATGGCTGTGGAGCGGCCGGCCGCTCCAATCTGCAGGTGATCCAGCATCTGGCGAATCGTTC
>JASFGJ010000032.1:0-13786 GCA_050123815.1 Desulfobacteraceae bacterium | reverse complement strand
CCATCAGGCAACTCAGCAAAGAGCTCCAGGTCAGCATCAATACGGTCAAAGACGCCTATTGGAAGCTGGAAAGCCGGAACTATATTGTCGCCGTGCCGCAATCGGGTTTCTATGTTAAAAAACAGCCGGCGGACATCCTTCTCGATAAAGCCGTCGATCCTCGCCATCTGGACCCTCAGGATGTGAGTCTGTGCCGGATATACGGCGCGTTTCAAAATATGGGGCAATGCACGCCGGAAATCTCGCTGGCCATCGCATCCCTGGACCCGGATTTGAGACCCACGGCCAAAATGGGGCGCTTTATTGCGCAGGCGCTGCGAGAACACGAGTTGGAAAGTTTCAGCTATCTGATGACACCCGGCCACATCGAGCTTCGGCAGCAGATCGCCCGCTTGGGGCTTTCATGCGGCCTGGAACTCTCCCCGGAACAGATCGTGATCACCAACGGATGCCACGAGGCTGTTTTTCTGGCCTTGATAGCGGTCTGCCAACCGGGAGACACAGTGGTCCTGGAAAGCCCGATCTATTTTAATCTGCTGCAGCTGCTGCAGCACTTAAAGCTCAAAATCATCGAAATCCCCAGTTCCGATGTCAACGGCATGCATCTGAATACACTGCGCTTCGTGCTCGAAAACCATTCCGTAAAGGCCGTTTTCTCAATTTCAAACGTCAACAATCCCATGGGCTTTTCCATGCCGAGGGAAAAGAAAAAGGCGCTGGTGACGTTGCTGGATGAATACGGAATCCCTTTGATAGAAGACGACATTTACGGCGATCTCGGTTTCAGGCGGCGCGCGCACCCATGCAAGTCGTTCGACACAAAGGACAACGTCCTGCTCTGCTCCTCGTTTTCCAAAACCATCGCCCCGGGAGTACGGGTGGGCTGGATTGTCCCGGGCAAATACTACGATCCGGTCGTAGAGACCAAGACGCTGCTGAACATCTCCACCGCCTCTATGAATCAGATAGCAATGGCGCGATTTTTAAAGGACGGCGGCTATGAGAGACACTTGCGAAGTCTGCGCAAAACGCTATCCGCCCAGGTCACGGCCATGAGAGCCGCTATTTTGAAGTATTTCCCCAAAGGCACGCTCGTATCAAGGCCAAGCGGTGGTCACCTGCTGTGGATCGAACTGCCCCAAGGCATCGATGCGGAAGTGATCTACCACAAGGCCATGGAGCAAGACATTTTAATAGCCCCCGGACATCTATTTTCCATTAAACCCCACTATACCCACTGCATGCGTTTGAACGCTGGTATGTGGAACCCGCGGGTTGAAAAAGCAATTCAGGTCATCGGTGCTTTGTGCGAGGCAGAATTAAGCTCCGAAGGCAGGCCTAGTGACCAGTTGCGGCAAGCAGTTTGATAGACGTTAAGATAATACCGGTAACCCCAATTGTGATCAACGCTGCTGCTGATCCATCAAGTGCGCAATAACCGCCTGGACCACCTGAGACATCCCCTTAAAATCGAGAGTCTCGATGGTGTCGCTGCTTTGGTGATAGTTGGGATTGCGGTAGAAAGCGGTGTCAGTGATCATCACTGCTGGAAATCCAAATTTCCAATAGCTCGAATGGTCTGAAAGTCCCACGCCGGGAACCATCGCCGGCGCAATGAGCTTGCAGACATCGATTTCGGCTCCCATTTGCATATCCCTCTGGACCTGATGCACAAGACGCCAATTCCGAAGATTGCCTACCACGGCAATGAAGTTGGCCCGGGTTGGATAGAACCATCGCATCAGCGGCATGGGAAACGATTGCGAATTCTCATGCTCGGAGAAAAAACCGATCATTTCCAGGCAGAGCATCTCCTTGACCGTCGCTTTCTGTTTCCGCAAACTTCGGGCATGCACGTAACTGCCCATGTGCGATGTTCCGAAAAAAGGCGGTTCCTCCAGGCAGTATGCCACAAGATCCAGGCGATAGGTGAGCCTGTCGGCGTTTGCGCTCATCAAGCGCGCAATCTCTAGCAGGCCGGCAACGGCGCTGGCGTTGTCATCGGCGCCGGGCTGCGGGCCGCACACATCGTAATGGGCACCGACGATGATTCGGGGACCATCGGCAGGCCCCAGGCTGCAGATAATGTTTTGATAGGTTTTGCCCTCAACCTGAAAATCCTGCAAGGCAATCCGACCATTGGCAATGTCAAACTCGCCACGGATATAGTCGACACAGCGCAGCAGTCCCGACATATTGGCATAGTGCCGATAACCGGCAATGGAGGTCAGAAATTCCACGTGACGATAGAGATTATCCGTGCTGACGCTCATCCTGTTTGCCTCAGCCGCTGCAGCGCTTGACGGCGGTATGATGATTCCCGTTAATCCGGTCAATACCAAGAGGAAGATAGTTTTCATCGGTTCGTCCTTTCCAATAGTGACACGGTAGAGTTCAGAACACAAGTCAGCGTCGTATGTTAATGTCAAATGAAGGTATGCTGGTCGTAACAAAAACAAAAAAAATTGTCACATAGTTCTGGAGCACAACACTACTGGAGTGTTCGATTCACTACCCCCATCTGTTAATCAAAGTACAAATAATGATTATTTATATCCTCACAATTATTATTTTGTACATCTTTTTGAATTTTTTGTTGCATTTTATAAACATTAATGTATAGTTCAATCAATTATTTTGTTAAATTGGATTATAATACTCCATGACCCAACACCGATTTGATATCTTTTTTGAGCGTGTCACCCAGGCCACAGGTCTGCGGACCCTGTCCGATCTGGCCGATCTGCTTGAGGTCAATCGATCGGCCGTTACCCAAGCCCGCAAAAAAGACTCCGTTCCCGCAACCTGGCTTCTGCATCTTTATCGTGAAAAGGGCCTGAATCCAGATTGGCTTGAAGGCGGCCGGGGTCCGGATATCGTTGCTCTCGACACACAGGGCAACCAACGCTATCGGGCGGTACCCAAGGTTAAAGCACGCTTGTGCGCCGGGGGCGGTTCCTTTGAAGTTGCATCGGAGGTCGAAGGATTTTACTCATTTGAGAACGTTTGGCTGCAACGCAAAGGCGATGCGAATCAAATGGTTTTAATGGATGTTTTCGGCCACAGCATGGAGCCCGAGATCAAAGAGGGCGATACAGTGCTGGTGGACCAGACCCAGAAAGATGTGATCGCCGGGGCGATTTACGCTGTCGGCATTGACGACACCATCATGGTCAAGCGACTCGAAAAGCATCCGCACAAGCTGGTGCTTTTAAGCGACAACAAGGAGTTTGCTCCTATTTTTCTTTCATCGGAAGAGATGAACAGCATTCGTATTATCGGCAAGGTTCTGTGGATTTGCCGGGAATTGAGGTAAAGCATGAATACACTGGCGACATTTAAGAACTGGCGGGTTCAAATCCGTCCAACATTGCCGTGGCGTCTACCCCAAAGCCTGCTCACCACCATCGTAATGGATTGCATCCGCATGGTGGCTGTCGTTGCCTTTGCCGCTTTAGCCACCTTGCTTATCGGAACTTAAACAAATTATTGAAGTAGAGGTTCGACTTATGGCTGACGAGTATATCTGTTGCCCCAAAGACCCAAAAGTAAAGTACTTGAAAGAAGTTTGCGAAAACATTTTTCGCAAAGAGACCTACCGCAGTTGGTGTAAAACCTGTCGGAACTTTGAGGGTGAGGTAGCGCTTGAAAAACCTTAGATAGTGCTCATCCATAAATACCGTCCTCCTCTCCCCCTTGAGGGGGAGAGGCTGGGTGAGGGGGTGTGATTTCAAAGCCTTAAGCCCTCACCCCGACCCTCACGCTCAAGGGAGAGGGAATAAATGGATGAGCACTAGATAAATAACCAGCCCGGAAGCAGTGTGCGCAAACAAAGCCTTTGTCCGGCAGCGTTCTACCGTCAATATATTGGCTGGAGCCAACACGAACATTACGCCAGAGGATCTTCCGCCGTGTGCATATCACATGAGCGTTACACCGCTTGCGCATCGAGTTACAATTTCTGCCCATACCCCATCCGGAATAAAAACGGATTAATATCAAAGGATTAGCATTATCGGACATTGGCCCTGCCCTATCATGGGTCTTTTTTAGCTGTTTGGAACAATGTGATAATCAGCAACGGTACAATCTTTTTTTCAAAGAAAAAACAGCCACTAGCTGCTATCCGAAAAGCCATTCGTATCTGGACATACATTTTGGCAGGCATTTTGCTTTAATTTGGTCCCTTTCCACACTTGGTGGAAGGCAACGCCGGCTACGCACAGAACTTACAACCGGCACCATCCAGAAGGGCATGCTTGCCAGTGGGCACAGTCATGCGGATCCGTAATTGGCAATTCTGTTATACTTCCACGCCGATTCACTGTTAATATTCTCTTCTGGGTGTCAACTGAAGGAGAGATCTATGCACATGCGGCGAAATCACCTCCGCCTCGCCTCGAGATCGTTGGCGGCGGCCTCTGAGAAATTTCCGCAAAACCAGATGAAACCACCTCAAACGTTTCATGCGATCACGGCCGGTAAAAATTTCGGGCGGTGGAATCTGGTTGCCATGGGAATATTTTTGTTGGCGGCTGTTGTTTTTGCATACCCCGTTGAGGCCCATCCGAATGGTTCGCTTAAGCAAGCCGCTGCCTACCATCAAATTTCAAACGCTGCGGGGCCCCTTACCGAGACGTCGAATCAATCCCCTCAACAACCCAAAATAAAGCAGCCGGAAACGGGTGATGCATCGATCGATCTTGAACCTGAATTGCTCGGAACCGCCTTTTCCGATGGGGATCAAAACGACATGCATTTGCGCACCCAATGGCGAATCGAGGCATCAGATAACGGACAAATCGTTATGGATATAAGTTGCCAGGGTCACAATCTGACCGATCTTCGCGTACCCGGCTTCATCCTCGATCCACTGAGCAACTATCATCTGCAGATTCGCTATTTTGATCAATCCGATTCACCATCGCTCTGGTCCGTGCCGGTTTCCTTTTCAACGGTTGCGGATCCGAATGACATCAACGCCAATCGCATCCCGGATTCACAAGAGATCAGCTTCTTTGTCGATTTGAATGGGGATGGCATCGATGACGCGGATCAAAGCAGCATCATCAGCATCCAAAATCATGACGCCAGCCTGTCCATCGCACTCGGTATCGGAACAGCCGACGAGGCCATTGATATTCGGGCCGTGTCAAATGTCAATCCGTCCACATTACCGGAGCCCTTTTTCTTACCGGAAGAGATGGCTTACGGTCTGTTGCGATATAAAATTACGGTTCCGAGCCCCGGCCAGCAAGTCGGTGTGATCATCTATTTAAGCGAGCCAATCGATTCCGAAACACCCTGGCTGCGTTACGACACCATAATGGGCTGGGAGGATATTTCCGACACGATCCGCATCGACTCGGACGGCACCCGCATCACGCGCTACGTAACCGATGGTGGCCCGGGCGATTCGGATGGCACGGCAAACGGCATCATTGTCGATCAATGCGGTCCGCTGACCGTTGAAAATGCGGCGATTTCAGATACACAAGGCCGTACGGCCGATGGAGTGGATGCAACGACCTGTTTCATTCAGGCCATCGGGAAAGGTGTGAAAAAAGAGTGATTTCGCGCAAATTGGCGCGTAGTGCGGGCCCTGGTGAATTGCGGTGGATGGGAGGGGCCCGCACGTACACCTTTTTTGACACCCGAAGTGCTTCACAGAGGCCTGAACTTTAGGCAGGTCCATTCTTGAATGATCTAACCGCCTTTAATTTAATGATATTTTAATTCATACTATTTTACTTGACAATTAATTGAGAAATGCCGATAAATTATGGGACGCATTGGCGTGTGGAACGTGATTATGACCAATTCGCATCGACCCATTATCGCAGCATTTATGGCCATCGTGCTGATCACCGGCAGTATCGGTACAGCGCTGGCCGGTGTGCAAGACTGCCTGCCCAAAGCGTGCTGTTGCACGAAGGGCGGTCACAAGGCCGCATCACACATGCTGCCTATCGATACCAAAACCGGCTGCGCCGCCAACGCACCATGCTGCCGGATCGAGCCGGCCCATTTGCCCCAGGATATAGCCGCCCTCACCACCAGACCCGAATTGCCGGAATCTAAGGGACTATTACTGGCCATGATTTCGGGGCAGCAATTTTCCGCCCATCCGACGCCATCGGCAGCGCGTGCATTTCAACATAACGGCAAGCCCAAAGCACCCTTGGTGCCACTCTACCTTGAGACACAGATGCTTCTGTGTTGATCCCAAAATTCCCAACACCATCAACTTTGACATTATTATCCAAATGAGCCCCGTTTGGTTCCGGTAGTGCTTTACGCATCGCGTATCCGGTGCCGAAGCGGATTCATCGTGAGCACAACAGACTGGAGTCATTCATCATGAAAAAATCTTCCAAAAGCAGACACCAATCGAAAAAGGATACCGTTCTGCATCAAAATAAACGTTCCATCAACCCCATCGTCCTGGTACTGGGGGTCGCCTTTCTTGCCGCGGCCATAGCTGCCGGCTACTTCATTACCGATTTCGGTCAGCGCGGCCCGCAGACCAGTGCCGCAGTGAGCACGCAGGCACCACGGGCCGGTGATATCCGTTATCCTGTCAGCATGTTTGCCGACGGCAAAGCCCGTCACTTCGACTACGCGGCCAATGGCCTGACCATTCGCTATTTTGTGCTCAAAAGCGCCGACGGCGTCATCCGGGCGGCGTTCGACGCCTGCGATGTCTGCTGGCCGGCCGGAAAGGGCTATTATCAGGAGGGCGACGAAATGGTCTGCCGCAACTGCGGCCGCCGCTTTGCGTCCGTGCTGATCAACGAAGTCAAAGGCGGATGCAATCCGGCACCGCTGCATCGCACCATCCAGGACGATCAACTCGTCATCAAGATCGAAGATATCGTACAGGGCCAAACCTATTTTAATTTCAAAGAAAGGGCCTGATGCCATGACCATCAAGGAGATCGCCATAAAAAACCTTCTGCGCCGCAAGACCAAGGCGGCCTTTATCCTGGCGGGTCTGGTCATCGGCGTGGCCACGGTGGTGGCGGTTATCAGTTTTGCCGACACCATGACCCGGGATATCAATCACAAACTGGAAAAGTATGGAGCCAACATTCTGATTGTGCCCCGGACTGACAATCTGACGCTCTCATACGGCGGCATGACGCTTGGCGGCGTCTCGTTTGAAATGCAGCCGATTCAGCAGAGCCGGCTATCGGAAATCCAGACCATCAAGAACGCGGCAAATGTGGCCGCTGTCGGGCCCATTGTGCTTGGCACCATTCGCCTGGAGGGCCAGGCGGCCCTGCTGGCGGGTGTCGATTTTGAATCCGCCGCTATTCTTAAACCGTGGTGGAAGATCAACGGCCGCAAACCGGCCGAGGATGAAGTCGTGATCGGAGCCCAGGCCGCCGGCGTACTGGGGTTGCAGACCGGGGAGCGGATTGTCGTCAACGGCCGGAACTTGACGATCTCCGGCCGATTGGCGCCCACCGGATCTCAGGACGATCAATTGCTCTTTACCACGCTGCCAACGGCGCAAACCTTGCTGGACAAACCCGGCCAGGTCTCCATGGTGGAGGTGGCCGCCCTGTGCAATGCGTGCCCCATTGACGAAATGGTACGCCAGATTGCCGGAAAGATGCCCACGGCCAAGGTCATGGCCATTCAACAGGTGGTCAAGGGCCGCATGCAGACCCTGGCCCAGTTCCGCAAATTTTCCTACGGTCTGTCGGTGGTGGTTGTCTTTATCGGCGGGCTGGTGGTCCTGGTTACCCTGATGGGCAGCGTAAAGGAACGCACCGAAGAGATCGGCATCTTCCGCGCCATCGGGTTCCGGCAAGGGCATATCAAACTGCAAGAGGTGGATCGGTCCGGCTACCGAATAGCCGCACAACGCGTCTAACAGGCCATGCAGGCGTTTTTGAACGAGCGCAAGACCAACATGGCTGATTTATGATTAGGGGCAGAGGTTGGGTGCGCTGAAACCCCTCTCCCCCTCAACGGGAGAGGTTGAGTGAGGGACGGTCTTTCGGATGGCCACCCTCACCCCACCCCTCTCCCTCAAGAAGAAATGAATTACTTTTCGATCTCCTTCGCCAAAATCCGAACTGTCATAACAGCAGGCATGATGTCATTGGGAATCCCGCTTTGCACGATTTCAGGTTCAATCCCTCTGAAGACCAACTTGCCCTTATCGGTCCCGTTGCGAAAGCTTGACATATCCTGATATTTCGGCGCCTTCGCGCCTTGTCGGACGGGCATCTCAACGCTTAAAAATGCAAATTTATGTTTGTGCGGATCCTAAGGCTTGCAAAAATAGGAAGTGACTTTTAATCTTTGCCCATATTCCCTAACAATGGTTTTATACCTTGGCTATGAAAAAAATCCGCATCGGAAAACTTGTTCGGTTAACTATCTGGGGCATTGGTTCAGTTGTCATCCTGATGATCATGCTGCATCTTGCCCTGCCCTATATCGCAAACCATGACAGTGTGCGGACTAAAATTATTGAAGCCATCTCAGCAGCGCTTCCCGGGCGAATCCATTTCGCCTCACTCAAACCGGCCCTGCTGCCGTCCCCCCATGTAATTATTGACCGCGGCGGCTATTCAGAACCCGGTAAGCTCAACCTGCAATTCAATCGCGGTCAGTTTCGTCCAAGCTTCTGGCCGCTTATAGCCGGCCGGTTGGAATTGGACACCCTGGAAATCGACCGACCCGAAATATCCATATCCCTGCCGTCGTCCGGCTCCACACCTCCTGTTCCCGGCCCGCCCCTGACGCATGAGGCCGTCAAAGAACATGTCGGCAGCCTTCTTTCCGGAACAGCCGGACTGGTCGGTCGCGGGCGCGTGAAAATCGAAGAGGGCCGTTTGACGCTTTTAATCGGCGATCGCATCCATCTCCAACTGCATCAGGTAGACTTGCAGGCGGTCGGATTCGACCGATTGCTGCAAATCGATCTGAACGGGTCATCAAAGCTCGTGCAGCAAATGGAACTGCGATGCCGAATCGACATGTCAAGCCTGGACGCCAGTGCCGACTTTCACGCCAAAGGCCTGACGGCGAAGCAATTCCGTTCACTGCTGGGCGTCTCGCAATCGCCCTGGTTTCCCGACACAGTGGCAGACATCGACGCAGCCATCGAAATCCGTGAATTTGAAGCCTTGGAGAGCCGCTTTCGTATGCAGACACGGACACTGAAGATCGGGGATTCCGGCCGATCGTCGACGGTTCAAAATTTGACAATGAACGGCAGTGCCCGTTGGACGGCCGAACAGCTTCAGGTTCATATCAACAGGCTGCAAAGCAAATTTCCCGGATTGGACTTGAGCGGCACCCTGACGCAACCGGCTGCACCGGCACCCATCACACTGTCTGTGGCCGGCAGTGTTACGGATCTGACGGGTATTCGCAACACCCTGCTAAAATTATCCGGAGAGATTCCGGTGCTGAAAACCATTTGCGATGTCGTGCAAGGGGGATCGATTCCGTATGTGAAAGCCCTCCACTCCGCTCCAACCTGGAAAGCCCTTTCGAACATGAACAACCTCAGGGTCGAAGCCCATCTCAACAACGGTCGGATTCAAGTACCGCCGGAGCTGTTTCTCCTCGACAAGGTCCAGGGCAAGGTCATATGGACCGAAGGGCGGTTGCTGGGAGAAGAGATATCCGCAAGACTCGGCAATTCGAGCGCTCGCAGCGGCACGTTGACCCTGGGATTGGCGGACGGCTCTAAGGCATTTGCCTTGGACACCAATCTATCGGCCGATTTGACCCAACTGCAGGCCATTTTGAAAATACTGGTCAGCCACAAATCCAGCTTAGATCTATTGGAGCGGTTGCCGCCCTTCAGTGGCCGTGCCAAGGGCCGCTTGATCCTGGGCGACCGCCTGGACCGGATCCGCGCGACAGTAATCGCAGAAGGCAACGTGCAACTGCTGGATGCACATGTCGCCGCATCGGCACACCTGGAAGATATCCCCGCGCCATCGACACAGATCAAGATCGGCGGCAAAGGCGATTTGGGACCGCAAAGCCTCAATTGGCTAGGGCAATGGGGAAACATTTCCAATGACTATATTCCCAAATCCAAGCTGACCTTTGAACAAGCGGAGGTCGTCAGGGATTCAAAGGGAGCGCTCGATATCAGCGCGAATTTCACCACAGCCGACAATGTCGCGATCTCTTCCGTGCTCCAAATCCAAGCGCCGGCCATTAACATAGAAAAGCTGCATATCCGCGATTCGGTAAGCGATGCCAATATCTCTTTGAAACGGCCCAACAAATCCGCGCCATGGAATTTGGTTTTTGACGGCATTCTCGATAATGCCACGCTCCACAATCTCTTTCAGCAGGATTGGATCAGCTCCGGCAGACTCAAAGGCCGCCTGCAGGCCACAATCAATACGCAACAGCCGGCAAGTTCAATGCTCCAGGGATCGCTGGATGCCCGCGATATCAGATTTCAAACACCTGCAATGGGCTCCGTTCACATCTCTGAAGCGGTTCTCACTGCGGCGAAGGACCAGCTGAACATCCCATCGGCTGCCATCCACTGGCGGGATCACACCATCCAATTATCCGGGGCGGCAACGGTATCCCCCGAAGTGCTGGAGATGAATCTGACCCTTGCCGCGGACACGCTCGATGTGGATGAACTGATGCAGGTGATCGAAAAGAAGCGATCCTCAACGACAATACAGACGGCCAACCGCTTCGCATGGCCGAAACCGCTGGGTCTCGTGTCGGTTGACATCGACGATCTGGCTCTGGGCGGTTACCGTTATGCACCCATGCATGCCGATATCTCGCTGAACAAGGAGCGAACCCTTATCGACGTCACCGCCGCCAATGTGTGCGGCATCTCGGTTCCCGGCCGGATCGAGATTACCAAGGACAAGGCCGTCTTGAGATTCAGACCCCGTGCAAAAAAGAGAGTCCTGACACACACCAGCAGCTGTTTGACCAGCGCTGCAAACACCGAACGCTATGCGGGCATTATCGACGTCAAAGGAGAGGTCAGGACTCAGGGGCGTAACCGGGAAGATTTGATTGCCAACCTGAAGGGAGGCGCCGAGATCCGGATCACCGATGGGCGGATCTACAACATCGGCAGCGCCGGGCTCCTTACCAATGTGCTCTCCTATCTCTCCATCAACCAGCTCCTCAAGGGCGGCGCCCCGGACCTGTCCAAAAACGATTTCCACTACAACAGCATCGAGACGAAACTCTCCATTAAAAAGGGTTTGCTGCAGGTCGAGGAAGGGGTGCTCAAATCCAACTCGATCAACCTGGTAACGGAAGGCAATTACGATGTAATGGCGGACGATTTGAGGCTGAACGTGCTGGTCTCGCCCCTCACCACCCTGGACTGGGTCATCGAACGCATACCGATTATCAATCGGATTTTAAAGGGCACGCTGGTGGCCGTTCCTGTGCGGGTGAAAGGCCCGGCCGCCGATCCCAAGGTCGTGCCGCTATCGATCGAGGCGATGGGCTCCCGCATCGGAGGCATCTTGAAACGCGCACTGGAGACCCCTTTTAAAATTGTCGAACCGATTTTACCGGAGGTGTCGGACTAGCTAACGTTCGGCACCACCATGACCGGACACGGTGCGCTGCCGATCACATTTTGGGCCACGCTTCCCAAAAGCACCTTTTTGATGCCGGTCCGGCCATGGGTTCCTAGGACAATCAAGTCAATGCCTCTGTCCCTGGCCTCCTGGACAATGAACTCGTGGGGCTTTCCCCCCATGCGGACGACGGTCTCACAGGCGATTTGCGCCTTCTCAATCTTCGCCTTGGCCTGCAAGAGGTGCTTGCCGACCTCTTCGGACATTTTCTCTACGAGGGCCGGTGCAACCGCCATCTGCTCCGGGAAAAGGTCGACAACGCTGATCACGACGATTTGGCTGCGGCAAATCGCCCCCAGGCTGATGGCCTGATCCACCGCCAGTTCGCTGAAATCCGAGCCGTCGACGGCCACTAATATTTTTTCACCCCGCGTCAAGGGGCATGCGCACTCTGTTTGATTCATGGTGATGCCCTCCTAAACAATCCTGTCGTGTTGATGCATTTGCGTTCCGCGCCTTAATGGGCCCCCACAATACCGATCATGGACAAGGCAACCAGGGCCGCCACCCATAGGGCCAGCCCCACATATAGATAAATCTTGTCAACGGCATAGGCAAATGCGGCCATTAAAAGGGCCCACAAGGCGACGCTGCATCCCAGAGCCAATCCAAACTGGGTAAAACCGTCGCCATAGGTTAAATGCTTCAGATAAAAGTGCCCTCCGGGAAACTCGCCCCCCACTTCCTGCCACACGGTCTGGGCGTCTTTCCCCTGAAAAATGGCGTTGAACAGCTTGTACGGATTGAGCACATTTTTTTCCGGCGCGGCAACAGACAACACCGGGCCGATCATGCAGATAATACAGGAAAGGATGGTGATCCAATAGACAATGGCGCCATACGTGGTCTGAGCACGCGGCATTTTCGGAGCGGTATCGGTGGTCATAACATCACCTCCCGTTAGGATTGTGAGCGTGTAAATTTAATGATGGATCTTGTTACTCCCGCAAAGATCACAAGGAATACCAGCCCATTGAGCCATACCGGCACCGCACCGATAAGGCCCAGCATCCCCAGTCCCTTGGTCAACAACCCAAAGCAGGCAAAAAACATGAAGCCGATCAACAGGTAGCGCACAAAGCCGGCCTTCACCCGGATCAGAATCAAGGCACCGAGCAATCCGCCCAGCACCTGCCCCACCAGCCAGGGCGCTGCAAAGACCGGGATAATGGCTCCCATGAGCAAATAGGGCCATACACCGATGCAGTCCCCCATGCCCAGCAGAACCCCGCTGTTGGCGGCAGCCACCTTGAGCGGAACGGCCATGATCACGTTCTGCGCCGGCACGATGGCCCAGCCGGCACCCAGGCCGAAAAACCCGGAGAGCAGCCCCACGCCGACAATAGCCGCCAGCACCCATCCGGCGCGGGTCAGCGGATAATCGATGACTTTGTTCAAAGAGACTTCAAAGTAGGGTTGGGAAAGCTTGAGCCGCTCGGTGAATCGATCCACCTTTTTCACTTCCGGCCATTCGATCTTCTTGCCGCCCACCAGGAAATAGACCGCCAGCGAACAGAGAATACCTCCTAGTGCAAGACGTACCAGGCCCTCTCCGGTCTCCCCCAGGTGCTTCGCCACGTAGATGGCCCCTTGGGCGCCGCCAAAGGCCCCGACGCCATAAGCTGCGGCACAGAAAATACAGATTCTGAGATTGGCCAGCCCGCCTTTCATGAAGGGCCCGGTGGAGACCAGACCGCTGAACATGGCCACGATGAGGCCCGTGGCGCGGACAATGAGGCTGTCCACAGGTGTGAAGGCCAGCATAAACGGGGTGAACAAAACGCCACCTCCGATGCCCCCGATCACGGCCACCAGGGCAATGGCAAAACTGAGAAAAAAGAATCCAAAGAGCCAACCCCATATGGCTCCCCCGGACATGGCGCCGGGGCCCACTTCCGCGCTGGAGGTGATCAATGCCAGCGCAACATACGAAATAATGAGCACCGCCAGCATCACATTCACTTCAAGCCACGGAGACTTGAATAATCTACCCATACGTCCCCCCTTGTGTCAAAGTTTGTACAATCCCCTATCAAGCGAAATGGCTTTGCAAAACCTATATACACAATGGACTGAGTGAGCTTATCAGATCGGGCAGAATTCAATATCAATGGGGACAAGAAAAGCTTATAAAAAAAAATGATGGATTCAGTCAATAATCAAAATTCACC
>JASFGJ010000031.1:0-13945 GCA_050123815.1 Desulfobacteraceae bacterium | reverse complement strand
GCGGCTGACAAAATGTCGGCACACCGGGACGGTGGATTGTACCGCAAAGAGATGCAGGAAGAGTTCCAGGAAGCCTATGTGAGTACGTTTGATCAATGGCGCAAACAATACGCAAAGATGCAGGACAATGTCGACGCCTTGATAATCGGCGATATCGCAGGCATCAAAGGTTGGAATGATACAAGAGCTCAGAACCTTGTTCAGTCCTTGACAAGAATACCTACGGGATGTCTATCCGGAGCTGTTTGCAACTACGCCATGTTCGGCTTCGATGAAGATGATTTTGTCATCAACAAAAAAATCATCAAGAATATAAGCAAAACCATCCCGCAAAGTTATATCAAGAAAGCAAATAGAATCATCGAATAAGCGGCGCCAATCTCACACGATGCCTTGATCGATCATGGCTTCGGCCACCTTGACAAAGGCGGCAATGTCGGCGCCGGCGACGTAATTGTCCGGATCACCGTATCGTTCGGCGGCATCCAGGCAGGTCCGGTGGATGTTCTTCATAATGAGCTTGAGCCGCTGGTCCACTTCTTCGAAGGTCCAACCCAGACGCATGCTGTTTTGGACCATCTCCAATCCTGCCAGGGCCACACCGCCGGCATTGGCTGCCTTGGCCGGTGCGTAGAGGATGTTTTTTCGTGATAAAAGGACCTCTCTGGCCTCCGCTGTACAGGGCATGTTGGCAGCCTCGCAGACCACCTTGATGCGGTGATTGATCAAGTTGTAGGCGTCTCTTTGGTTGATTTCATTTTCGGTGGCCGCCGGAAAGGCGCAGTCAGCCCAGTGGTTCCACAGGGCAGAGCCGCTTTCCAGAGGATCCGCCGGTACATATTCTGCCGTGGGGTATTTATCCACATACGATTGTATTCTTCCGAGCCGCTGAAATTTGAGCTCCCGGACAAAATCCAGTTTCTTGCGATCGATACCGGCTTCGTCGTAGATGTGACCGTCGGAGTCGGAAAGGGTCAGCACTTTGGCGCCGTAATGGATGAGTTTGTCGGCGATGGCCAGCGCCACCTTGCCCGATCCGGATATCAAGCAGGTTTTACCTTCCAGCGACTGGTTGCGCATTGCCAGCATGGCTGCGGCAAAGTAGACGCACCCGTAACCCGCTGCCTGTGAGCGCAATAGACTGCCGCCCCAGCCCAGCCCCTTGCCTGTGATCGCCCCGGTGAATTCATTGGACAGCTTTTTATACATGCCGAACAGATAGCCGATCTCCCGGGTCCCCACACCCATATCGCCGGAAGGGATATCCGTATGCGGCCCGATGTGACGGAACAGTTCGGACATGAAGCTTTGACAAAAACGCATCACTTCCTGATCGGATTTTCCCTTGGGATCGAAATCGGATCCGCCCGCAGCGCCCCCCAGAGGCATGGTGGTCAGCGCATTGGTAAAGGTCTGCTCAAAGGCCAGAAATTTAAATATGCTGGGATTCACGCTGGGGTGATAACGCAAACCGCCCTTGTATGGGCCGATGGCGCTGTTCATTTCCACCCTGAAGCCGCGGTTTACGCGGATGCGGCCGCGGTCGTCGGTCCATGGGACGCGGAAGGTCACCATGCGTTCGGGTTCGACCAGACGTTCGAACATGGCCGAGTGACGGTAGTGCGCATCGCTCTCCAGAACGGGAGCGATGCTCTTTAAATGTTGCCCAACAGCCTGGAGGAATTCTTTCTCGTGGGGGTAGATGAGTTCTTTGGGTTCAATCATCGCTGCCATTCCTTATAAGCCCGGTTTTTGGCAATATTACACAATGCCCTGGTCGATCATAGCGTCAGCCACTTTGACAAAGCCGGCGATGTTGGCGCCATTGACGTAGTTGCCCGGCGTACCGTATTGTTCGGCCGCCTCCAGGCATGTTCGATGGATGCTGCTCATGATCATCTTCAGCCGGTTGTCCACCTCTTCCCGGGTCCAGGACAGTCGCATGCTGTTCTGGGTCATCTCCAGGCCGGATACGGCCACGCCGCCGGCGTTGGCTGCTTTGCCCAACCCATACAGAATGCCGCCATCGAGAAAAATGTCGATGCCTTCCGGTTCGGTGGGCATATTGGCGCCCTCGGACACGGTGGCAATCCCATTGTTGACCAGGTTTTGGGCATCGACGGCATTGATTTCGTTCTGGGTGGCCGACGGAAAAGCACACTCGGCCTTGTGGTTCCACAACGGATTGTGGTCGGCTCCGGCGTCCACCGGTGTATAGACGGCGTTGGGATACTTCTCCACATACTCGCTGACACGCCCCCGTCGAATATTTTTGAGTTCCATCAAAAAGTCCAGTTTTTTTCGATCCACACCGGCCTCATCATAGATGTAGCCGGAAGAGTCGGAAAAGGTCACCGGTTTGGCACCCAGGTCGAGCAGTTTTTCCATGGCAAATTGGGCCACGTTGCCCGAGCCGGAGACGAGACAGGTTTTGTCTTCCAGCGTTTGGCTGCGTGTGGCCAGCATCTCGGCGGCAAAGTAGACCGCACCGTATCCGGTGGCTTCCGGCCGGATGAGGCTGCCGCCCCAATTCAGGCTTTTGCCGGTGAGCACGCCGGTAAATTCGTTACGCAGCTTTTTATACATGCCGAATAGATAACCGATCTCCCGAGCGCCCACGCCGATGTCGCCCGCCGGCACGTCGGTATTCGGCCCGATGTGCCGTTGAAGCTCACTCATGAAGCTTTGGCAAAAACGCATCACTTCCATGTCGGATTTGCCTTTGGGGTCGAAATCCGAACCGCCCTTGCCGCCGCCCATGGGCAGGGTGGTCAGGGCGTTTTTGAACACCTGCTCAAACGCCAGGAACTTAAGAATGCTTAACGTCACCGAAGGGTGAAACCGCAAGCCGCCCTTGTATGGACCGATGGCGCTGTTCATCTCGATGCGGAATCCCCGATTGACATGTACGTCACCCTGGTCGTCGGACCACGGCACACGGAACATGATGACCCGTTCCGGCTCAACGATGCGTTGAATGATTTTGGCGCTGCGGTACTCCGGGTTGCGCTCCAGTACCGGCGCGACCGATTGCAGTACTTCGCTCACGGCCTGGTGAAACTCTTTTTCATGTGGATCGCGGTTCATCACCATATCATAGTCCGATTGCATTGCACTTATCTCCTGTTGTGTATTTGTTTGTTTATGCCTGTCCGGCCTGCTGTGCTGCGCCGAGGTCATATCCCAGCTGCAATGCCTGCCGGTTCATGTCCATGAAGGCCGGCGGCAAACGCTGTTCCAGTACGTTTTCCACGGCCCCTAATCCGACAACGCCGGTCAGCCCGACAAGGGCTCCCATCATGCACACATTAAAGACAATGGGCTTGCCGATCTGATACATGACGGCTTCGTACATGGCAAGTTCATACTGCGTGGCATCCACTTTTTTCACGGGTGTCACAAAACGCGGGTCGGTAATCAGCGTGCCGCCCGGGCGGATGATGGCTGAAAATTTTGCATAGGCTTCCTGGGTCAGACAAACAAGAATGTTGGGCTGGTCAACCTTGGGATAATTGATCGTCGCATCCGAGATGATGACATCCGACCGCGTTGCGCCGCCCCTTGCTGCCGCACCGTAGACCTGGGTCTGAACGGCATTGCGCTTTTCATAGATAACCGCTGCTTCGGCTAAAATAATGGCGGCAGTGATAACCCCCTGCCCGCCGGATCCTGATAAAACGATTCGATATCGTAGGCTCATGGTGTCGTCCTGTTTTCGGTTCATCTTAACGCCTTTATCTTCCCCTGCCGTCCCTTCGAAAGAAGATCGAAAAGGGGTTTGAGCCGGCCGGGAAAAGGCGTCGAGAAAATTGTCGGTGCAGTTGTTCTTCCCGATCAGCCGGACATGGCCGTACGGATGATGTCATCGTACTGGGCGCAATATTCCGGCTGCTGCTTCTCTACGAAAACCCCCCGCAATATTTTGTTATCGGCAGCCTTTTTGGACCCGATTCGCGCGGTGTGTTCTTTAAACAGGTTCATCATGGCCACGGCACTGCCCTCCTTGTTTTTGCGGCCAAAATAGGTGGGGCATTGGCTCATCACTTCCACAACGGCGAATCCCGGATGGGAGATGGCTTGGGCAATCAATTTGCTGACCTCCTGGACATGGTAGACCGATGTGCGGGCCACAAAGGTCGCACCGGCCGCTTCAGCCAGCGCCACGACATCGAAACCTTGATCGATATTGCCGAAAGGAGCTGTGGTGGCCAAGGTGCCTTGTCCGGACAGCGGCGAGAATTGCCCTCCGGTCATGCCGTAAATACGATTGTTCATGACCAGCGCTGTAATATTGATATTGCGCCGGGCGGCATGGATAAAATGATTGCCGCCGATGGCCAATGCATCGCCGTCTCCCATGGGGACGATGACGTTCAATTCGGGCTTGCTCAGCTTCACGCCGGTCGCAAAGGCCAATGCCCGGCCATGAATGGTGTGCAGGGTGTGGAAATCCAGATAACCGCTGATGCGCGACGAGCATCCGATCCCGGACACCATGACCAGCTCGTTTTTACGTATGCCAAGTTTTTCCACCGCTCGAATCAGGCTGTTGAGCACAATGCCGTGCCCGCATCCCGCGCACCAGATATGAGGGAAAAAACGCTCTCTGATGTAGTCCTTGACTGCCATGGGTTACACCCCCTTTCCCTGGATCACCCGCACCAGTTTGCGAATATCGGTGGGTGTGATCAATACACCGTCGACGCGATTGGCCAGAAAAACACGCTCGGGATGATCCACCGCCGCCTTGACCGCTTGACAGATCTGGCCCGTGTTCATCTCAACCACCACGATGAAATTGGCCGCAGCACAGGTTGCGCGCACGATTTCGCCTGGAAAGGGCCACAGGGTCTGAAGCTCCAGCATGCCGACGCGTTCGCCCTTTTTTCTCAGATTTTCCACCACATGCCGTGTTGAACGCGCCGATGCGCCATAGGAGACAAAAACAATTTCAGCATCCTCTGTGTAAAATTGCTTGGTGCGGGCTATTTGGCCGGCGTTGTTTTCGATCTTGTCCACAAGATGGCGAAGCAGACCGTGCACAACACGGGGATTGTCCGAGGGAAATCCCCACATGTCGTGATACAGCCCGGTGACATTGTAGCGATGCACATCGCCGAAATCGCTCATGGGCAGCCGGCCGTCTTCTCTGGGCAGGTAGGGATGGTAGTCCACCCCTTCCTTGACGGCCGTTCGCAATCGATCCACCAGCTCGATTTCGCCCGGCTCGGGTATCGACAACTGCTCACGCATGTGACCGATCACTTCGTCAAAAAGCAAAATGACCGGGGTGCGATAGGTTTCGGCGATATTGAAGGCCTCCACGGTCATGGCAAATACATCCTGGTGGTTGGAAGCGGTCAGGGTGACGATGCTGTGATCACCGTGGGTCCCCCAACGCGCCTGCATCACATCCCCCTGGCCGACATGGGTGGGATTTCCCGTGGAGGGCCCGCCGCGCTGCACGTTGACGATGACACATGGGATTTCCGCCATGACGGCATAGCCCAGAGCCTCCTGTTTTAAAGAGAAACCCGGTCCGCTGGTGGCGGTCATCACCTTGTGGCCGGTCAAAGAGGCCCCGATGATGGCGCACATGGATGCAATTTCATCTTCCATTTGAATAAATTTACCGCCTTTTTGAGGCAGGCGCTTTGACAGGTGTTCGGCCACCTCTGTGGAGGGCGTGATGGGATAGCCGGCGTAAAAATCGAGCCCGGCGTACAGCGCCGCCTCCACACAGGCTTCATTACCTTGGACGAATCTTAATTCTCCGCTCATTTGTACGCCTTTTCTTCTGCTTCGGTTTCAATTTCAATCGCCAGATCCGGACAACGCAATTCGCACAATCTGCAGGCGATGCACTGCTGCTTGCGGACGGCTGCGGCCTTGTCTTTGTCATCGAGCTCCAATACGTCCTTTGGACAAAACGCGACGCAAATGCCGCAGCCTTTGCACCACTCCCGATTGATCACATGCTGTTTTAATTTGGATTTTGCCATGACCCTTTCTCTTTTCCGTTTACTCGTGTCCATCCATAATTACCGTTCTCCTCTCCCCCTTGAGGGGGAGAGACTGGGTGAGGGGGTGTGATGTCAAAGCCTTACACCCTCACCCTGACCCTCTCCCTCAAGGGAGAGGGAATAAATGGATGGGCACTAACTCAGTCGATGATCGCGCGATCCCCGAGGTTTCCGTAGCGGTGGTAACTGTCGCAGATACTCTGCTCTTGAAAATATTGCAGAAGCTCGAGCCGTCCCTCCATGAAGACGTTGGTCCTGGAAATATAAAATCCCGTCTTGGCCGCTTCTTCCAAAACGGCGGCGGGAACACGGTCGGGCGCGGCATAGCGGATGCGCTGAACCTTGGGCATGTACTGAATCAGTTCCGAATCGCTCTGGCGCAGTACCGGTGCATCGCCGACAATCCGTTTACCCTCCGCGGCCCCGAGAAAATCGGTCACCCCGTTCGCTAAGCCCGTCGGAATGCTGATCACAAGATCGCAACCCGATACGGTTACGGCCGCGATGCGTCCCAACACATCAAACAGGCTGTCATCTTCGTGTAGACGGACCAACACGGTGCCCACCGGCAGATAGCGCAGGATATTATCCTGGCCGCGAAGGTGGAAATAATCCTTTTCCTGTGAAAACTCCTGCTCGAAGTTGTAAAGGTAGCTTTTTATCGCCTGGACCGTTTTGTGAAGGTCTGTTTTCCACTGCCCATGTTTTCCCCACAGCAGTTCCACCTTCCACTCCCTGGCCAGCCGCAACAGGTGGGATTCATCCCGGATGGCGCCGATGAGCGGGTCCCCGGTTTCCTCGAACGCCATGAACTGAGAAACATAGTTGGGGCCGCCCACTTTGATTCCGGCCCCCAAGGCCGATTTTTCCATGCCTCCGAACGGCTGCCGCAACACGATCGCGCCGGTTGTGCCCCGGTTGACATAGAGATTGCCGGCTTTGATTTGCGCCTTCCATTTCTTCTGCTCGCGTTTGTCGAGACTTTCCAAACCCGAGGTCAACCCGTACCCGGTCTGGTTCACCAGCGTTATGGCATGGTCCAGATCCTTGGCTTTCATCACGGCCAGGACCGGCCCGAAAAATTCGGTCATGTGGGTGTAGCTTCCGGGTGTGACGTCGTACTTGATTCCGGGGGTCCACATATATGGGTTGTGATGTAAGTTCTCCGGCTTCAGGGCCCAGGTCTCGCCGGGCTCCAATGTGGTCAGGGCCCTTTGCAGGTCCTTGTCGGGCTTGTTCACCAGCGGGCCCATTTTATTTCGGAACTGCCACGCCGAACCTGTTTGGTAGCTTTGGGCGGCGTCCACCAGTTGGGCTTTGAAATGCTCGTCCTCGTAGACCTCCTTTTCAAGGATCAACAGGGAGGTCGCGGAGCATTTTTGCCCGCAGTTCCCAAAGGCCGACTGGATCACGTTTTTAATGGCCTGGTCCCTGTCGGCCATGGCGGTGACGATGGTGGCGTTTTTGCCGCCGGTTTCTGCCGCCAGGAAGACATCGGGCCGCTCTTTCAAGATGCGCATGCCGGTGTCCGTTCCCCCTGTCAACACGATGTAGTCCACATCCGGGTGCAGGGTCATCTGCGAACCGATCTGCGAACCGGAGCAGGGAATCAGTTGCAGCGTGTTTTTGGAAACCCCGGCATTCCACAGGCACCGGCACAACTCCCAGGCCACCATGACCGCGGCGGACGCGGGTTTGAATATGACGGTGTTTCCGGCCGCCAGCGATGAAACGATACCGCCGCAGGGAATGGCAATGGGGAAATTCCAGGGGGTGATGACCAGGGCGACGCCCTTGCCCTTGCATTGAAGATTTTCCATGTTGTCGAACTGGTTCACCGAAAAGGGGTAGTATTCGGTAAAATCGACGGCTTCGGATACCTCCACGTCCGCCTCGGTGAAGATCTTGCCGGTGTTGGCGGCGGCGGCTCCGATAAGCCTCGCCCGGGCGCGGCGCATCTCCATGGCCGCGCGGGATAAAATTTCATGGCGCTGCCGGGCGGTTTTCTCTCGCCATCCGTCGGGGTCCGCCTTGGCGGTTTCAACGGCGCGCAGCGCATCGTCCGCGTTTCCAAGGGCGTAATGGCCGACGCAAACGGACCCGCCGGTTTTTTCATTGACGCTCGACAAATCCATGTATTCACTGATTTGCCGGTCATCGAAAATTTCCCGCCCCGCCACGACCACCGGGATTTTCACCGGCGCGTCTGCCGGCCCCTTTTTCCATTGGTTTCGGATTTGCCCGGCCCATTCACGGTTGCCCGCAAGGGCCCAGTCCGTGTCCGGCTCGTTGTGGAATTCGTTCTCGTAATAGGTTCCCATCTCTTCTGGAAAAACTTCTGCGGAGCGGTCCTGGATGCGGTTCGGCGTGCTGGACGCCTTGTCCATCCAGTCGACGGAGGCGAGAAATTGCTCCTTTAAAAAACGCCACTCCCGGGAGTCCGTTTTGAGGTTGCAGGAGTAGCGAAGGAAATTTTCCCCCGCCGTGTTTTCATCGAGGCGTCGGATCAGGTAGGCGATGGCGTTGATGAATTCATCTTTTTTGGCCACCGGAGCATAAAGCAACACATCGCCGGAGATTTCGCTGAGGGCCCGGCGCACATGATCGGCCATTCCTTCCAGCATCTCGAAGTAGAAAAAGTCGTTCAGGTTTCTCTCCTGGGCCAAATTGCTGGCAAAGGCCAGTTCAAACAGGTTGTGAGAGGCGATTCCCAACTGGACCGCTTCGACATTTTCGGGGCGAAGTCCGTATTCCACCATCCGCTTGTAATTGGCGTCCACCTCCAGCTTGTTGTTGTAAGGGGCCAGGGGCCAGTTGAACAGGGACGACTCCACCTGCTCCATCTCCATGTTGGCGCCCTTGACGATTCGAATTTTAATGGGACTTCCGCCCTCGGCCACTCTGTTTTTGGCCCATTCGGTCAGCTCTTTCTGGATATTGAAAGAATCGGGAAGATAGGCCTGCAGCACGATTCCGGCGGAATAGCGCTTGAATTGCTCCTGGTCCAGGGTTTGCATAAACGCTGTTTTGGTAATGTCCAGGTCCCGATACTCCTCCATGTCGAGGTTCACGAATTTGGGAACCCGGGTGCCGTCGGACCGGACATAAACGTTTTCAGCGGCGACGCCGTAAAGTTCGGTAAGCCTTTCCCGCAATGTCTTTACGGTATGATCGAAAGCGATGGGCAGGATCTGGGAATAGATGGTGGAAATTTTCACGGAGATGTACTCTATCTCAGGATTTCTCATGTCCTCGATATAGGTGTCGAGCCTCCGGCGGGCCTCTTTTTCGCCCAGCAGGGCCTCGCCCAGATGATTGATGTTCATCCGAACGCCCTGTTTTTTTCTCTTTAAAAGGTGGGCCAGCAGGGCCTCTTTTTCTCCCGGGATGATGGCGCGGCTGCTGCTGTCGCGCATCCGGCTGATCATCTTGGGCACGGTCAGTGCCGGAAAGTGCCGCCCAAGGCCCAAAAACATCTGAATTAAAAGCCGGTCCACTCTCGGGAAAAAATCAGGGATGCCGTAAGAGGACAGGATCGCATTGACCTGGTCGGCCATGCGAGCGTTGTTGTGGGGCCGGAAACTCTGATCGATCATCTTGGTCAAAACCGCCTTGTCGATCGGGTGGGTCATCAACCGTTGCATCTGCTCCTGGATCCCCTTTTCCTCCGCAGTTAACAATTCGTTGGCCCGGTCCTGCCAGGCGCGGGCAAGGGATAGGGCATTGTTGACGGTTGGATCAATTTCTCTTGGTGTCATTAGCGGTTACCTCCTCTTATCGGCATCGATTACAAACGAATCGGAATTATACTTGTGATTCATCAAATTTCTCTAGCGTTTTCTCAGATGGTTTGGCGGTCATCAAACTGACAACGACAATGGCCGCGAAAGCTAAAATAAAGCCCGGCAACAGTTCATAGAAATACTCGCCTTCGATTTTAACATAGTTCTTGACAACGAAAATCGTGACCGCACCGACAATCATTCCGGCAAGAGCGCCGGCTTTGGTGGTGCCTCTCCATGTTAACGAGAGAATAATCAAGGGGCCAAAGGCGGCTCCGAATCCTCCCCAGGCATACCCCACCATCGCCAGGATGGTGCCGCCGCTGGTGGCTGTAATTAAAAGTGCAATCAATGCAAACCCGACAACACCGAATCTGCTGATCCACGCTTTTTTCTTTTCATCGAACTTATCAAAGAAGGGAAGGTCTTCTGTCAGTGCGGAAGTCAATACCAACAGTTGTGAATCTGCGGTCGACATAACCGCCGCTAACACCGCCGCCAGAACGAAGCCCCCGAACAGCGGATGAAACAATGCGCTGACCATGGCCAGGAAAATTCTCTCTTTATTGCCGTCCGGGCCCGCGACACCCGCCATCGGCGCGATGTCATTGTAACCGATGCCCATCAGCCCGATTGCAACCGATAACAGCAGGCAGATAATCATCCAGCTCATGCCGACGCGTCTGGCCTTAGGCACAGATTTAGCGCTGTCGATACCGATAAATCTTGCCAGGATGTGCGGCTGACCAAAATAGCCAAAGCCCCACGCCATGAGCGACGCGCCCGTAAGCAGTGTTGTCTTGATCTGAAACGCCTTCGGATTTATGGTTGCGATGTCGACACCGGATCCGGATATTGCGAAAAATGCGATAAGCGAACAGAAAACCAATGCGGCCAACATGAGCAGCCCCTGGACCAAATCGGTCCAGCACACAGCCATATAACCGCCCAAAAAGGTATAGGAGACAACCACGACGGTGGTTACAAGTAGAGCTGTTTGTTCGGTGGCTCCGAAGCTGTGGGCAAAAAGCAATGTGCCGCCTTTGAGACCGGACGCGACATACAAGGTAAAAAAAATAAGAATCACCGTCGCCGACACCGTCCTGAGTACGCCTGAATCGTCATCGAATCGATTGGATAAATAGGTCGGCAAGGTCACCGCATTGAGCTTTTCGGTATATGCTCTGAGCCTTGGAGCGACAATATACCAATTGCCATAGGCGCCCAGGACCAATCCGAGAGAAATCCAGATTCCATCAACCAGCCCGGCGGCGAAGACGGCGCCGGGCAACCCCAAAAGCAACCAGCTGCTCATGTCTGACGCACCGGCACTGACGGCCGATGTGATCGGGCCCAGAGAGCGGCCGCCAATAATAAAGTCCTCGTTATTTTTTGTTTTTCTCATGGAGTAGTAACCAATACCCAGCATGAGTACCAAGTAGAGAGCAAATTGAATTGAAACCATTTTGTATCCTTTCTTTTGTGTTACCCCGCCCTTTTAGCGGTACCCCTCTTTCAGCAAAAGGCGTACCAGAGTCTTTTGGCAGTTCAAAGCAAACGCATTGGGCGTCCGTTTTGACCGGCCTGATTGGACAAAGCAAGATCGGTCAAGCGGTATTAAAACCATCACGAGGCAAAAAATATGTCGTTCTAATTTAGACACCTATCCAGACTTCGAGGCAATCATCTTGACATTCCACTGGGTGAGGATAATCAAAAAAGGAAGCGCGCAATACAGGCGTGTTTGGCTTGGGATCCGAAAAAATGTTTCAATGCAAATCAGGGTGACGGAGCGGGCGAGCGAAGATTATATTCATAACTGAATAAGGCTTTGTCTATCTCTATGTGTCATCCAAATCCATTGCCTACTTGATGCCATATTTATTCAGCCGCCGGGCGATCGTCGGCTGGCTTACACCCAGCGCCGCAGCCATCTCACTCTGATTTTTATATTTTTCAAGTGCTTGCAGCAAAACTTTTTGTTCTACGCTTTTTAGAATTTGCTTCAGCGTCATTCCCTTGGGCCACTTGTCGGCCAAACCAGGGTCCTGTGGCGTGCGCCGGGTGACATCTTTGGGAAGATCCGGCAGATCGATGACTTCGGTCTCCGACATGACCACCGCCCGTTCGCAGATATTCATGAGTTCGCGTACATTACCCGGATAGGAATAGGCCAGCAGAGCGTCAAGGGCGGACCGGCTCAATCGTTTGCGCGTACCGGCTAGATCGGCGAAAAAATCGATGTAATGCCGTATGAGCGGAAGGATACAAGCGCTGCGCTCTCTCAACGCCGGCAGGTGCAAGGGGATGACGTTCAGACGGTAAAAAAGATCATGCCGAAACGTACCGTTTGCGACCATATCTTTCAAATTGCGATGGGTCGCAGCGACGATGCGCGCGTCGATGGTACGAACCGTTGATCCCCCGAGCCTGACGAGTCGTCCGTCCTCTAAAAACCGAAGCAATTTCACTTGGGCGGATAGCGGCAGTTCGGCGATTTCGTCAAGGAACAGGCTGCCGCCGTTGGCCAGTTCCAAAGAGCCCGGCTTTCCGCCGGCTTGGGCCCCGGTGAACGCCCCGGCTTCGTATCCGAACAGTTCCGACTCAATGAGGGTTTCGGGTATGGCGCCACAGTTGATCCGAATCAACGGATTGTTCGATCGACTGGAATTTTTATGGATCAGATTGGCGATCAGCCCCTTGCCGACTCCCGATTCTCCCGTAATCAAAACCGATGAACTGGCGGGGCTTGCTTTGAGCGCCCGTTCCAGGGCCCGAATCATGGAAGGGCTTCGAGCAATTATTTTATTGTTTTTCAAATCTGCCTGCTGCATTTCAAGCAACTGATGCTGCAACTGGTCTTTCAGCGATGCCTGCTCTTCCAATTCACGCTGTAACTTATCGATTTCACTTATATCTTTCTCACTGACGACCACACGGATAAGATTGCCCGCATCGTCAAAAACAGGCGTACCGGTAGAGATTAACTTGCGGTTATCTTTATTTTGCAGCAAACTGACGGTGGTTTTGCTCTGGCTGGCTTCCAGCGCGGCGGAGCGATCGATAAACCCCTGATTTATCAAATCCACCATATTTTTCCCGATCAGCTCTTTGGCGTTGATGTGGTGAATGCGCTCGGAGGCCGGATTGACGCGGATCACATTTGCCTGGGCATCGCAGACAAACAGGCCGTCGGAGGATGAATCGATAATCGCATCGAGCTCTCGGATGATATTTTGAAAAAAACGCATCTTCATAGCGGCTTTCTCAAGATTGGTGCTCTCTTCCAACAGGCAGATGACCCCGATCAACTCTCCTTCCAGCATGACGGGGCTGACACTCGTCAGATAGTCTCCGGAATCGACCTGGATGGATATCTCAGTTCGGCGGATTCCGTCAGCTATCGTATTGTCAACGATTCCAACCAGTTCGGGCATGACGTCCTTAAGCTGTGACTGCAGCGCGACCCCAAATTTTTCGGATGCGATTTTGTTGGCCAGGAAAATAACGCCGCGATGGTCAACAGCCAACAGACAGTTTCTGGAAGCGTTGACAAGCGCTTGGCTGAGGACCCGCCAATGCGGCGGCGGGTTATAGATCAGATCTTTTATTTTCCGGGATATGCCAAGGTGCTTTTGCATAGGATTTTTACCTTGTGCAAGAGGTGGCCATTACGTTGCTTTCTTCACTGATTTCGCTATAATTTACATTATGCATAAATGAATGAAATATTCAAATCAGAATACAAACACCAATGGACCTTGGCCAGATGCGACGACCTCCTGCGCTATAGTAAAATGGTTCAGCGCTTCCCTTCCAAGGTTGAAGGCTAAAATTTGAAGTGATTAAGCGACGTCAATGGAAACGATAGATGCCAGGCCGGCACTGAGGCCCCGCACAAGACCAGCGGGACAGGCCGGCCTTTCTATAAAGACCCAATGAGCAGATGGACGCCATATTTAGATCGTAGAACCAAATACGTAAGGGAAAGTCCCATTTATTAAATGGGTTCTAGGGGCGCTCTTGCCTAATTCTGGATATCCTGAAGGTTACTGCACCGTGGGGGCACACCAGATCAAAATGGTCCCGTTTTTCCCAGTACATTTTGTCTGTCATCCTCATGGCCAATGATATGGGGTG
>JASFGJ010000030.1:0-13985 GCA_050123815.1 Desulfobacteraceae bacterium | reverse complement strand
TAAAAATCAATACCCGAAAATGCAAAATATTGGGCGTTTCTAGCGCTCAACCCTTGACCGGAGCCGGTCTTTACAAGGGGGCACAGGCCGGACGAGCCATAAGCCCCGACGAAAAACGGCTCATCCGGTTCTCGACCGCTGCGGATGTCGGATCCAATCACAAATTCAAACACATCCCCTCTTTTCAATAGAATCCAATCAGGATACCCCTCCCTTGTGTTGGCATAGGCCTCCGCGTATGTGCTAAAAGCAACAATGGCCCCGGCAGGATTAAACGGATCGTCGCCAATGGCGGCATCAGAGGGGGAATAAACCAATGCATTTTGATTATCACCGTCGGCACTGACATAGCAAATCCGGCTGTCAGCAGATGGTGAGAATATTGTCCATCCATTTGAATCTTCCGGAAGATCAATGGGTGCAGCGACGGCGCTTGCTGACGCAAGCAGGATCATCCATGTTGAAACAAGACCAAGCAAATTTAACCGGGTTTGAGGATCATTCATTGTCAGCTCCTGATAAAAGCAGTACGGACTTCCAAATCTAGTGGTTTTGATGAAATGTCATACATGTTGTTCGTAAGTCAACCACGATTCGCTTGAGGGAATGTTTAAAAATCACTCTGCGGTATTAACTAATAGAACGAGGTGTTGTATAACAATAATACCGCTGATACTCCCTTCCAAGGAGATACGATATGGCCCGAATGATGAAAGCGCTGGTTAAAGCGCAGGCGGCACCGGGATTATGGCTCGAAAAGGTGCCGGT
Source organism: Desulfobacteraceae bacterium (assembly GCA_050123815.1). Lineage (GTDB taxonomy): Bacteria > Desulfobacterota > Desulfobacteria > Desulfobacterales > Desulfosarcinaceae > JARRKU01. Next base: position 13,217 of record JASFGJ010000030.1, on the reverse strand, counting down.
GCCGGAGATCGGCATCAATGACGTGTTGATCAAAATTGAAAAGACCGCGATCTGTGGCACCGATGTGCACATCTACAAATGGAACGAGTGGGCCCAAAAGACCATTCCCGTGCCCATGGTCACCGGCCACGAATTTGTCGGTCAGGTTGCTGAAATTGGTCAAAACGTGCACGATTTCCAACCCGGCGACCTGGTATCCGGGGAGGGCCATCTGGTCTGCGGCCGCTGCCGCAACTGTTTGGCCGGCCGCCGTCACTTGTGCAATAAAACCAGCGGGGTCGGAGTGAACAGGCCGGGATGTTTCGCCGAATACCTGGCCATCCCGGTTACCAATGTCTGGCATTGCGATCCTGCCATACCCACGGATGTGCTGTGCTGCTTCGATCCACTGGGCAACGCCACGCATACGGCCCTATCGTTCGATTGCCTGGGGGAAGATGTCCTGATTACCGGCGCCGGGCCCATCGGCTGCATGGCCGTCGCAATTGCAAAGCAGGCCGGCGCGCGCTATGTGGTGGCCACCGACATGGTGCCCTATCGCCTGGAGCTGGCCAAAAAGATGGGCGCAACCCTGGCGCTTGACATCCGCACCCAAACCATCCGCGATGCACAGATTCAACTGGGGATGAAAGAGGGCTTCGACATCGGGCTGGAGATGTCGGGCACATCTGCGGCATTGCAGGAGATGCTGGCCAACATGTGCCATGGCGGAAAAATCGCCCTGCTGGGGTTGCTGCCGCGCCACACCAGCGTGGACTGGGACCTGGTGGTGTTCAACGGATTGACCTTGAAGGGCATTTACGGCCGAGAGATGTACGAAACCTGGTACAAAATGACCGCCATGATTCAGTCGGGGCTGGATATCACACCACTTATCACGCACCGGTTCGACCATGCCGATTTTGAACAGGGGTTCACGGTGATGCAAAGTGGCCAGTCGGGCAAGGTAATTTTGTCCTGGTAATTTTTTTTAACCGTTACCGAGGAGAAAAGATATGTACGGCAGCGTGAAAGATCACCTGGTCGAAGAACTCGATCAGATTCGTGACAGCGGCTTATATAAAGACGAACGCATCATCGCTTCGCCCCAGAGCACGAAGATCCGGCTCGCCGACGGCCGCGAGGTGTTGAACATGTGCGCCAACAACTATCTTGGGCTGGCCGGTCATCCGGACGTGATCGCAGCCGCCCGCGAGGCGGTCGCCCAGTGGGGGTACGGCCTCTCGTCCGTAAGGTTCATCTGCGGAACCCAGTCGCTGCACAAACAGCTCGAGGCGGCGATGAGCGGTTTTCTGGGCACAGAGGACACCATTCTTTACTCCTCATGCTTCGATGCCAATGGCGGCTTGTTCGAAGTACTGCTAAACGATCAGGATGCCATTATCAGCGATGCATTGAACCATGCCAGCATCATCGACGGCGTCCGTCTGTGCAAAGCCAGGCGCTTTCGTTACCGGCACAGCGACATGACGGATCTGGAAGAGAAACTCAAACAGGCGCAATCGTGCCGGTTTCGCATGATCGCCACCGACGGTGTATTCTCCATGGATGGAGACGTGGCCAAACTCGAAGCGATTTGCGATCTTGCCGAAACTTACCAGGCCCTGGTCATGGTGGACGACTCCCATGCGGTTGGCTTCTGGGGGCCCAAAGGACGCGGCACGCACGAGTACTGCAACGTCATGGGGCGGGTGGATATTCTGACCGGAACATTCGGAAAAGCACTTGGCGGCGCCAGCGGCGGCTACAGTAGCGGCCGCAAAGAGATCATCGAGTTGCTGCGCCAGCGCTCGAGGCCCTATCTTTTTTCCAACACCGTGGCGCCGGTGATTGCCGCAGCATCTGTGAAAGCCATCGAGCTGCTGATGGTATCCACCGAGCTGCGCGACCGGCTGGAAGAAAACACCCGCTATTTCAGGACGCAAATCGCAGACCTGGGCTTTGACATCATTCCCGGCAACCACCCCATCGTACCCATTATGCTGGGAGACGCCGCACTGGCTCAGCAAATGGCTGCGCAACTGCTTGACAAAGGTCTCTATGTGATCGGGTTTTCCTACCCCGTGGTCCCCATGGGGCAGGCACGAATCCGCACACAGCTGAGCGCCCTTCACACCAGGGAAGATCTGGATTTTGCCATCGAGCAGTTCAGCGCCGTAAAATCCGAGCTTAATTTATGATGAAACCCTTAAGTTATCACTTTCCACTTAAAACTATTTTTTATCAGACGCTTTGTGGATGTCGATGATTTTGGTGTTCCCCGCGTAGTCGGTGGCCTCATAGCGGGTGACGCCCTGAAGCTTGTCGGTGATATCGCGCATGCGCTCGATTTGGGCCATGATCTTATCGAGCAGAGTTCTCAGTTCGGGTTGGTCGGTCTTGGCCATCATGATCTCCGTGTACCCGGACAGCGACTGCAGGGGCTGGTTCAGTTCGTGGCACACCGCCCCGGTGGTTTCCAATACACCCTGCAGCTTCTCTTTGTGCAGGCGATCCTGGGCCGCACGGTTTTTTTCGGTCAAATCCGACAGCACCGTCACGCTGCCGCTGAACTGGCCCTTGGCATCGGTGAGCGGTGCGCAGCTGAAAAGAAAATCGCGCTTCCGACCATCGGCCTGCTGTACCTGCGCCTCAAACATGTGCAGCCCCTCTTTTTCGAGCGCTTTCAACTCTTCGCGCTGGTAGCCGGCCGCCAGGTCCGGCGGAATGCGGTCGGTCAAATCCTGAGGTCTGCGGCCGATGATGCGGTCACGCGTCAGGCCGAGGATCTGCTTTGCAAACCTCTTGTTGCATCCTTGATAGAGGCCGTTTTCATCCTTGAAATAGACCGGGTTGGGCATGGTATTGATCACCGAGTCCATCAGCTGCAGATAGCTCCGCAGTTTTTCTTCGGTGCTCTTGTGACGCTCGGCCTCTGAATCATGTTTTGCCAGCAGTACTTCGACCCTCTCGGTGCAAGAACGCAACTGCTTCTGCGTCTGTTGCAGGCGCAATGTCAGCCGCACATGGCGATACCCCCCCCAGACGACCCCGCACGCAAGCAGCACCATCAATATCCAGAATAAAAACGGCATGAACATCCTTTCGCCAAAATTGTCGTGGCACCTGTCTAACGCCGGCCATTCTATTTCACAATCGGTAGACGATCAAACGGTTTCAGCGCCTGGTGGCCACAACCACCGCACGCACCGGAGCAGGATGCCCCTCCACAGTCAGATCGGGCTCCTCGGGATCTAAAAAACGATTCAGAGAATCGGAATCGATCCACCGGGTTTTGCGTTGTTCGCGCGAGGTGGTGGTTGTGATATCAACGCATCGGATATCGGCAAATCCGCTGCGGACCAGCCAGTTTTCAAGGCACGCGACCGTCGGAATAAAGAATACATTGCGCATGCAGGCATAGCGCTGCCTGGGAAACAGTGCCTGCGAACCGTCGCCGCGGATGATGAGAGTTTCCAGAACCAGCTGCCCGCCCGCGGCCAGCAAACCGCCCAACTGGGACAGGGTGTCCAGCGGGGAGCGGCGATGGTAAAGAATCCCCATGCAAAATATCGTGTTAAACCATTGCGGCATTGGCGGCAGCGCTTCGAGTTTAAGCGGCAGATTGTAAAGACCGGGTGGATCGATAAAGTGCTGCAGGGCGAGGAATTGATAATGGTAAAGACGATAGGGTTCGATACCAAGAATCAACCGGGGCTGCGCATCCGCCATGCGGTAAAGATAGTATCCGTTGCTGCTGCCCACATCCAGAATGCGACGGCCGGTCAGCGGCGCCAAATGCGGCGCCACGCGCCGCCATTTCATTGAAGAATCCCATTCACTGTCGATCCGGATGCCGAACAGCTCAAAAGGCCCTTTGCGCCAGGGCTTCAACCCCTTTAGAACCGTTTCGAGATCGGATCGCTGAGCGTCGCTTAAATCCGAAGCCCGGCCGACGGTGACGCATTCGCGGTCCAGGGCGATCCGGGTCGGTTCGACCTCGGGCAGTTGCTTGAGCAACTTCTGCAGGGCCGCCACCTTGGCGTCCCGCCCGGCCACTGCCGCCTGCGTCAAGCGATGCAATTTGGCGGCAAAAGGCGCAGCATCGATGTGGAATTGATCAAAACCAGGCATTATTTGACGGCAATCATGGCGGCGAAATTGAACCATTTGAACCAGACATCGATACTGGCGAACCCGGCCTGCTGCAGACGCCGCAAGTGCTGCTCCATGGTCTCGGGCACCAGCACTTTTTCCAGGGCCTCGCGTTTCTGGCTGATCTCGAGCTCAGAATAGTCGTTTCTGCGTTTAAAATCAAAATAGAGCTCCTGTTGCAGCTGCGCCAGCGCCGGGTCCTGATGGGTGATTTTTTCACAAAGCAGCAGCGCCGCGCCTGGATAGAGACCATCAAAGATCCTTCGGATCACCGCCCCCCGCTCGCTCGGTGTTAAAAACTGCAAAGTAAAATTGAGCACCGCCACCGATGCATTTTCGATGGATACCCGGCGAATGTCCTGCTGATGCAGCCGGATGCGGTCACGCCCGGGCATATCCACCAAGCGGGCGCGGTAGGCATCCAGCATGGGAACGGAGTTGTCGACGGCGATCATCTCGAACGGCGCTTCACGCATCCGCCCGAACAACGCAAGCCCCAGGTTTCCATTGGAACAGCCCAGATCGTAAATGCGGGTCCCCGGCCGATAATGGCGCACGATTAATTGCACCTGGCGGTCGATGATCTCCTGATAAAAGGGGACCGAGCGACGTATCATATCATCGAAAACACTCGCCACATGCTCGTCGAACTCGAACGGCGGCACATGGCAGCGAGGCTCTCGATAGATGCGGTCTTTGGTCATGGCCGTCGACATCCTCTGGTACGATTTGCATATCACCCCACCAGGCAGCGGCAGGCCGGATCTCGATCTGCCCGATGGGTGAAGTTCCCGTTGATTTTTTCTGCTGAAAAGTTTTATATTAGATTTTTCCAGCCACCTTGTGCCAGCATATGCGCTAAAACAGGCCGTGTGTCAAGCTGCAGCCGCAATTCGAATCGGGCCGACCGCCAAAAAGAGATGCCCGGTCAGCGCCCGTTGACTATGATAGCGTCACCGGATCGTCCGAATGCCCGGTGACATCATATATATGCAAGGAGTATTGAATGCCCCAAACCACGGTACGCTGGGTTATCGACAAACAATTTGTGGGCACCGATCAGAACAACCAATCCGTTGTTATGTCGGGGAGCTCCCCGCCAACCGGCGTCAGCCCCTCACAACTGCTGCTCATCGGACTGTCGGCCTGTACGGCCTACGATGTGGTCGGCATAATGACGAAAAAACGCAAACCCCTGACCGATCTTGAAGTGGTTGCGACGGGGGACCAGGATCCGGATCCGCCATGGGCCTACAAAAAAATTCACTTGACCTACCGGCTGGCGGGTCGTGACCTTACGGAAAAGGCCGTTTCCCAGGCGATCCAGCTCTCCCTGGACAAGTACTGTTCTGTGGCCGCCACCTTACGCGGTGTGGCCGAGATCACCACCTCATTTGAGATCGATACGTCTGGGAAATAGGCGCCTCATACAGGCATGTTTTTTGCTACCTCTACTTGCAGCTCAAGCTTCGGCCTTGGTGGCCGATAACGATTGCATGGAATCGCAGCACGGGTAAACACAGCAATATTATCTAAGTTTCTAAATGGTTAAGCGAAGGCGGCCCGAGTATATGCCCAATTGCCAAACAAACAAGCGAATATGGCGCGCGATGGCGCTAATTGTCGGTTTGACATTTTTTGTCATTCCCGCCGCCAATGCCGACATCTATGTCTATATCGACCACGAAGGCACCCTTCATTTTACCAACACCCCGACCTCGAGCCAATACAAGGTCTACCTGCGCGAGACCTTTGCCCTTCCCCCAACAGCGTACCAAATCACCAGTTACGACGATGTGATTTCCGAGGCTGCCAAACGCCACGGCCTCTCATCGTCGTTGATCAAGGCGCTGATTCACGTGGAATCCTATTTCAATCCCAAGGCTGTCTCCACAAAAGGGGCCATCGGACTGATGCAGATCATGCCCCAAAACCTGCAGGCGCTCAACATCAACGACCCGTTCGATCCCTGGGAAAATATCATGGGCGGAGCCAGGTACCTGAAATCGATGCTGGAGCGTTTTCGCGGTGAACTTCCGCTGGCACTGGCCGCCTACAATGCCGGCCCCACGGCCGTGGAGCGCTATCGAGACATTCCGCCCTATCCGGAAACCGAGGCCTACGTAAAAAAGGTGATGCGTTTTTTCCGCCACTATAATAAAACCTGAGACCATTTCTATACTTTGAAGCGGCTCACAAGCTCATTCAGGTCACTGACCAACGCTTCCATTTGCTCTGAGCTCAGCCGGACCTGCCCGCTGCTGTTTGAGATATCATCGGCCGACAGATTGACTTCGGCGATATGGTGAGCAATATCATTGCTGACATCGGAGCTCTGGGCCACATTCTGGTTGACTTCCTGCACGCCGACAGAGACCTGTGAAACATTCCCGGAAATCTCGCGGGTGGTGGCAGACTGCTCCACCACGGATGCAGAGATCGTCGAAACGATATCGCTGACATCATTGATAACGGTGGCAACCTCATCGATCTCCGACACGGCGTCTTCGGTGGTTCCCTGTATCCCGGAGATCTGCGACTTGATCTCTTCAGTGGCAACCGCGGTCTGCTTGGCCAGCTCCTTGATTTCATTCGCCACAACGGCAAAGCCCTTGCCGGCCTCACCGGCGCACGCCGCTTCGATGGTGGCATTGAGGGCCAGCAGGTTGGTCTGCTCGGAAATCTCGGTGATCGACTCCGTGACCTTGCCGATTTCCTGAGCCGATCTTCCCAACTCGGCCATCTTTTTCGAAACCACATCGGCCTGGGTCACCGCCCGGCCCACGATAGCGTTTCCTTTCTCCGAATTCTGCGCTATTTCGGAGATGGTAGCCGTCATCTCCTCCACGGCTGTGGCAATCATGTTGATGTTGGTCGCGGCCTGCTCCATTGTGGATGCAACCGATGCCATATTGGAGTTCATCTCTTCGGCAGCCGAGGCGACGCCATTGGCTTTGTCGGAGGTTTGTTCGGCCCCGTGGTTCATCTGTTCGGAAATTCCGGCCATGTTTGTGACCGACTCGGACAGCTTTCCGGTATTTTCAACGATCTGCCGTACAAGCTCCTGCAGATTTCCGATAAAGGTGTTGAAACGCTCGGCCAGCTCGCCGATTTCGTCTTTGCTCTTGACCTCCAGGCGGCGGGTCAGATCGCCTTCGCCTTCGGCGACATCTTTCAGCATATCGCTGGCTGTGCGGATATTTGCGGTCACACGCTTTGCCACCCAGGTAATCACTGCCGTGGTAAGGACCAGCACCAGCAGGCAGACAAAAATGATGGTGTTGCGCTGGCTGGCCACGGCATCCTCGACCTTTGCGGCTTCTTCGGCAACCAGTCGGTCGACATCGTCAATGTAGATGCCCGTCCCGATAATCCAGCCCCAGGGGCGAAACTGTTTGACATAGGATATCTTGGCCACGGGCTCATCGCTGCCCGGTTTGGGCCAGAAATAGTCGACGATCCCTTCGCCGTCCGCCTGGCAGACCTTTACCATCTCGTTGAACAGATATTTGCCGTTGGGATCTTTGAAGCCGGACAGATCCTTGCCGTTGAGGGAGGATTTAATGGGATGCATCACCATGGTCGGATGGGTGTCGTTAATCCACAGGTAGTTCTTGCCGTCGTAACGCATGGCGTTGACGATGGATAGGGCTTTGCTTTTGCGCTCCTGCTCGGAAAGATCTTTCTGCCTGTAAACCGAATCGATGGACGTATGGACCAACTCCACAAGGTTTTTGACCTTCTGGGTCTTTTCGGCCATCACCATCTGGCGAAAGTTCTCAATGCTTTCTTCGCCCCTGTGGCTCAGGGCGGAAAGCGCGATAAAGAGCAGGGTAACACCAAGAACGGTCAGGCCAATAACAGCGGGTAACAGAATCTTTTTGAAAATACTCATTTCAACCACACCTCCAACTCAATTCAATTCAATTCAATTCAATTAAAGAAACAGACAACAGATTTCACTGGAAATTATTTGCCCAACACATATATCGGCATTTAAACGAATTGGTTGAGTGGAAAAAAATTATAATGCATTGAATTCATATCTATTACTAAAAACTAATTGATTTAGTATGATTTGTTCAAATAGTAGTGCCACAAAATCCGCGCCGCCACTGCTCGCCACGGCCTCCAGGCTCGGCTCTCGCTATCCAGTTCCTCGGGTGACGGCCGGGCCGCCAATCCCCTCAGCCGTTGGACCGCCACAGCGAGCGCAAGATCTCCGCTGGGCCAGACATCCGGGCGGCCGAGGGCCCGAAGCAGGTAAATATCCGCGGACCAGGAACCGATGCCTTTGACCTGCATCAACTGAGCCTTGGCCTGCTCATCATCGAGATCGGCGAGGTTTGCCAAATCGAGGGATTTATCAAGAATTGCATTGGCCAATTGGCAGCCGTAGGAGGTTTTCTGCCGGCTGAAGCCGAAGCCTTTCAATTGGTCATCGGTAAGACCAAGAAAGCCGTCCGGGGTGAGAGGATCCATATGCATCAACAACTTGTCATACGCCGCCCTTGCCGACGCAAGCGATACTTGTTGTTCTAAAATGATAAAGATCAGGGTTGCGAATCCCTGCTCGCGCTCCCACAATGGCGGCGGTCCGTATTGCGCCACAACCGATTGCAGCATGCGATCTTTCGATTCCAGATAATGGACCCCTTCCAAAAGGGTCTGATGATTCAAACGCATCCTTTGCGTTGGCGAGCCAAGCAGCGTTATCATGCGAATAAAGTCTTTATTTCTTCCGCCAGGGCCTTTCCCAGCGTCAAATGCTGATCCTTATCGAGGTGAACACCATCGACTCGGCTGGTGGTCGTCACCACGCCGGCATCAAAAAAATGACAGCCAAGTTCTTTTGCCACAATCTTCATTGCCGAGGCCAAACCGACGGCTTTTGTCTCGGCCCCCTGGAACTTCGGCGCTATTTTGCCTTTGGCCTTTTGAATTTGGGGGGGCGCAACGAGCAGAATCGGTGGAACCGGCATCCCTGGCTCAATTGGCGCCCGGCGAATAGATGCAACGATAGCCGCAAGCCCTTGGGAGGATTGCCAAGCATTGAAATTGTGCATCGATTGGAAATCATTGGTGCCAAGCAATACGACCACCAAGGAGAGCGGGGAGTTAATTTCAATCCGTTGCTCAAGACCTTCAAGGCCATTGCGTCCGGGCTTGAAAGGATCATTCCAAACCGTGCGGCGGCCGTTCAGACAGTCTTCAATTACTCGGACGAAAACCCCAGCTTTTTGGAGCTCAAGCTCAACAACGCCTGGCCATCTTTGATCAAACCGAAACCGAGAGCGGGTGTCAGGAATGATGCCCCAACTCAGGGAATCCGCGTAAACCAAAATCTGATGCATTGGCAATCCCTCCATTTGCGGTGACTTGAGTGAAAGCAACCCCCAGTGGTTATTTGTTGTCCAACGCCATGATCTCCGGCGCACGTGATGTTTTTTTTAAAAGTGTGTGGGGATCGTTGGCAGCGTTTGACGCATGTGCATCAGCGGTGCCACCTCAACAGGAAATCCACAAATTGGGCGAGATCGGCGGCCACAAAATCCACGTTGCAGCGCACGGCCATTTCCGGATCGAATGCAAATACAGGCCCGCCGGCAATCAAACGGGTGTGTTCCGGCAGCGATCGGCCGATCCGGGCAAGGGCTTCGTCCGAATCCAACTGCAGAACGGTCAATCCCAGAAAAGCGGGTTGCCGCCGACGGCAGGTGTCAATAATGGTCTGCGGTTGTTGTAGCAATCCGATACGTTCGACGTCGAGTCCGGCGACACCGGCATAACGTTCGATTATCGCTAATCCCTGACCGATGCCGTCATCCAGGGTGGCGGTCGCCAATCGAGGGCGCGACGGCCAGATGCCGACAATTTGATGCTCCTGCTTCCACTTGTCCAACTCATCGGCGGCCCGCTCCAGGACCTCCCGTGAAGGAAGTCCTTCGGCGATCCACTGGTCGCAAATCCGGTGCAGTTCCTGTCTCAGTTGTTCGGCGCCTGTGTTCGTCCTCACACGGCTTTCCGATCTTTTCCTAAGGCTCGACGGTGCTCCCCAGCAACCCGAGAAACTTTTTCATCCACTCCGGATGGGCGGGCCATGCCGGTGCGGTACACAGGTTGCCGTCGACCACCGCATTGGTAAAGGTTTCGTTGATATCGGACCAGGTGGCGCCGGCGGTCTCCAGATCAGGCCTGACAGCCGGATAGGCCGTACATGTTTTTCCTTGCACCACACCGGCGGCCGCCAATACCTGCTGGCCGTGGCATATGGAAGCGATTGGCTTGTTGGCATCGTTGAAATGGCGCACGATTTCAAGCACCCTGGGATTGAGCCGAATGTACTCGGGGGCCCGTCCGCCGGGGATGACCAGCGCGTCGTAATCGGCCTCGTTGACCTCATCGAATTGGGCGGTGATGGCAAAATTGTGGCCCGGTTTTTCCGAATAGGTCTGGTGGCCCTCGAAGTCATGTACAGCCGTGGCCACGGATTCGCCGGCCTTTTTACCCGGGCACACCGTCTGCACCTCATGGCCCACCATGGTCAGGATCTGATACGGAACCATGGCCTCGTAATCTTCTACAAAATCGCCTACCAGCATGAGAATTTTTTTTACAGCCATTGTCCTCTCCTTTATTGCGTGGTTGGTTTGATGATACTATTACCACTATCTTGATTTCTTGTCCAATCGGATGCTCTGATTCGGCTGGAGGCCAAAGTCTCGCCGATCTTGGCGATTGCCCGGTCTCGGAGTGTAGCTTCCGGGCCGGGCCCCGGTCAAAGACCAATTCCCGGATACACCGCCGCGCGTGCATCGCCGCCGCATCCAACGTTGCTTTTTCGACACGCGTACGTTATGAATCCTCGCATTAAACCGAGGTTAACAGACTCTTTAGATTTTCGGCCATCACCCATGCATCTGTTTTCAATTCTTCATGTCATCGGCACCCTGCTTTTGGTCACCGGCGGCTCCATGACTCTTTCCGTGGCCTGCTCGCTGATTTATGGCGAAGGCGATTTTTGGGCGCTTTTTATCTCCGAGGTTGTGATTCTGATATTCGGCGCCCCCTTGTGGTGGATTTTCAGAAAACATCACGACCTGGGAATCAAAGACGGGATATTCATTGCCACCTTCGGCTGGATCCTGGTCTCCGCCCTGAGCGGCCTGCCTTTCATGATCCACGGCGCTATTCCATCGTTTACCGATGCCTTTTTCGAAATGATGTCGGGCTACACCACCAGCGGCGCCACAATTTTAACGGATATCGAGGTCGTCCCTCACGGGCTTTTGTTTTGGCGAAGCGAAACGCACCTGCTGGGAGGCATGGGCTTTTTAACCCTGACCGTTATCTTTCTGCCTCACGGCACGGGAGGCATGCGTATCTTTCGGGCGGAGTCATCACCCGGCCAGGTCATCACCAAGGAAAAATTCCATGCCCGCAACCGCGACACCATGGTCCGGTTATGGATCATCTATATGGTCCTCAATATCGCCGAGATCCTGCTGCTCTGGATCGGGGGCATGCCCCTGTTCGACGCGATGTGCCATGCCTTCGGTACGGTCTCCACATCCGGTTATTCACCGTGGAACGCCAGCATCGGACATTACAACAACGCCTATTTCGACTGGGTGATCATTGTGTTCATGTTTCTGGGGGGTATGACCTTCGTGCTCTTTTACCAGATGGTCAAGGGTGACTGGCGATCGTTGCGAATCAATACGGAATTTCGATGGTATGCGGGCTTTATGCTCTTTTTCTGCGGCATCGTCTCCTGGATTCTGTGGCGGGAAAACACCTACGGCTTGATGGATGCGATCCGCTACGGAACCTTTCAGGTGACCAGCCTGCTGACCACCACCGGTTTTACCACCGCCGATTACGAGCAGTGGCCCCAGGCCAGCCAGATGTTTCTGTATGCGGTCTGCTTTATCGGCGCCTGTGCCGGTTCCACCACCAGCGGCATAAAGGTGGTGCATTATGTAGTGATCTGCAAATTCGGCGCGGCGGCCATCAAAAAGATCTTTTTTCAGCCCATGTCGGTTATTTCGGTCCGGCTGAACCAGCGGCCGGTGGCCGATTCCATCATCTATTTATCTGTCTGCTATTTTATCGTGAATATCTTCATGGTTCTGGCGGGCGGCTGCTTTATGGTTTTGACCGATGATATGGATTATGTAACGGGCATGAGTTCGGTCATTGCCACCCTCATGAATATCGGGCCGGGTTTCGGCGCGATAGGCCCATCGGAAAACTACGCCTTTATCTCCGACACCGGCAAGTGGTTTCTCTCCTGGAATATGCTGGTGGGACGCCTGGAGATGTTTTCGGCGCTGGTGGTGTTCTATCCCTCCTTTTGGAAGCGATAGGAGCGGTACTAAAGTCCTCATTTCGCAGATTACTTTCATTAAAACGTTGGCCGGCCTGTCCCGCTGGTCTTGTGCGGGGCCTCAGCGCCGGCCGATATATTTACGGTAGAACGCCGCCGGCTGAGGGCATTGTCTGTGCACGTCGCCTCCGGGATGGTCATCTCAGTACCTTATCAACGGGGGATGCTTGCCCCCTCCGATGTTCGCCGAGGTGAAAGGCTGTATCGGCTTTCATTTCAAAGCCATACATAAAGTGTTCGATCATCGTTATCCGTGCAAGGCGGCGACACGGTCTCCCCCATTGCTAAGGTACTGAGATGACGAATCCCTCCGGCTCAATGTGCACAGACAATGCCCTCAGCCGGCGGCTTGTGCGAAGGATACGGCCTTTCTCTCCAAAAATTAATAACGATCTATTATTCATGCACGGGCACGAATAAAAAGGGCAATATTTCGTAACATTAAAATAATATTAAAGAGTTCTTGGCAGAAATAACTTAGCGCTTATGAGACAGAGCCCCGCTAAAAATCAGCAGGACAAGCCCCGTAAAAACCCAACGGGACAGGAAGGCGCTGGAGGTGAAGCCGTAGTAGCGCTACTGCAAGACCGCGGAAACGCCGGATAAGACATCAGGGTAGGGAATGCGTGAGGGCCCCTTAGCCAAGGCGCCGCGGGCGCAGCCGTAGTAGCGCTACTGCAAGCCCGCGGTAACG
>JASFGJ010000029.1:0-14017 GCA_050123815.1 Desulfobacteraceae bacterium | reverse complement strand
CCGTCTGCCCCCAGGACGTCATTTTGGCCACCAACACGTCGGTGATCAGCATTACCGAAATTGCCGCCCTAACCCGGCACAAGTCCCGGGTGGTGGGTGCCCACTTCTGGAATCCGCCCTACCTGATTCCGCTGGTGGAGGTGGTCCGGGGCGAGCAGACCGCTGACCCGGTGATGGACCGTACCATGGATATCCTGAAAGCCGTGGGAAAGCATCCCGTAAGGGTCAACAAGGATGTGCCGGGGTTTGTGGCCAATCGACTGCAGCACGCTTTGTGGCGTGAAGCCATCTCCATCGTCGAACACGGCATCGCCGATGCGGCCACCGTGGACGAATGTGTTAAATACGGTTTCGGGCTCAGGCTGCCCATCCTGGGGCCTATGGAGAATGCCGATCTGGTGGGTACGGATTTGACCCTGGCCATTCACGATTATATTCTCAAACACCTGGAGCGCTCACCGGAACCATCGCCGTTGCTGAAAGAGATCGTGGCCCGCGGCGACCTGGGATTTAAATCCGGCCAGGGATTTCAACAGTGGTCTGCCGAAGCGGTTGCCGAAACGCACAACCGTCTGAAGACCTACCTGCTGAAGGTGACTGCTAAACCATAAGGAGGCAACGACCGATGAAAAAAGTACAGCTAAAGGACCTGGAAACTTACGACGCCCCCGGCCATTTCGGCATGACGGCCATGCGCCTGCACGGCAAGGAAGAGACCGGCGCCACTAAATTCTGGATGGGGCTCTCCCATTTTCTGCCCGGTGGCGGGGCCGAATGGGCATACGAGGACAACCCCCTGGAGAAAATCTATTTCGTACTTGAAGGCGAAATTACGGTGAAATCCAAAACCGAGACCTTTGTCCTGCAGCGGGGGGATTCGCTGTTTCTGGGCCCCAATGAAGGCCGGGAAGTGATTAACGCAACCAACATGCCGGCCAGCATGTTGGTGGTGATCAATTATCCGGAATAAGGAGCATACCATGCGTAAAGCCATTATCACGGCAGCCCTGACCGGCTCCATCCATACTCCCAGCATGTCGCCCTATCTGCCGATCACGGCCAATCAACTGATCGATGAGATTCTGGCGGTTCATGAGGCCGGTGGTGCGGTGGCCCATCTGCACGTCCGGGACCAGGAAACCGGTCTGCCCAATGCCGATCAGGACACCTATATGGAGGTGGCCACTGCCGTAAAAAAGCATTGCGATATCATCCTGTGCACCACTACGGGCGGCCGGCTGGGCGAGCCGGTGGAAAAGCGGGGGCGGGTGGCCAACACCTTGAAACCCGAATTGGCGTCTCTCAACGCCGGTTCCCTCAATTTTGCCCTCTTTCATATCGCCGACAAGATCAAGGATTACAAGTTTGACTGGGAAAAGCCCTACCTGGAAGGCACCGATGACTTTATTTTCCCAAACACCTTTAAAACCATGCGTCAGTTTCTGGAAACATTCGCCACCACGGGAACCAAACCCGAATTCGAGGTATACGACATGGGCATGATCAACAACCTGGCGTTTTTGATCAAGTCCGGCATCGTCAAAACACCGGTGTACCTCCAGTTTGTCATGGGTATTCTGGGCGGGATTCCGGCAACGCCCGAGAACCTGGTGTACCTGCTGGATACGGCCCGCCGCCAGATCGGCGATTTTAAATTTTCCGTCTGCGCCGCCGGCTACATGCAGTTCCCCCTTTGCACCCAATCCCTTATCATGGGCGGCAACGCCCGGGTGGGACTGGAAGACAACCTCTACCTGGAAAAGGGGGTGCTGGCCAAAAGCAATGCCGATCAGGTCAAAAAGATCATCCGCATCGCCGCAGAACTGGGCGTCGCTCCGGCCACGCCGGCTGAAGCCAGACAGATTTTGGGACTCAAGGGTTTGGACCAGGTGGCGTATTAAAGGAGAATCGACAATGAATGCGATCCAACAAGGTCAGGGAATCTTGTTCGCAGACCCGGACCCGGATGCGGCACGCGCCTTTTTTCGAACCAAGTCGCGCAGGGCCGTCAACAAAGTGATGGAGCTTTCCGACGCCATAAGCCGCTATGTGCACGACGACGAATACCTGGCCATCGGCGGATTCGGCGCCAACCGAACCCCCATGGCCGCCTGTCACGAGATTGTGCGCCAGGGCCGCAAAAACATGGGATTCGCCGGTCATACCGCCACCCATGACATGCAGGTTCTCAGCGCGGGTAAAGTCTATAACCGCCTGGATGTGGCCTATGTGGTGGGGCTGGAAGCCAGGGGCTTGTCCAAATGCTCCCGATCCTACGTTGAGTCGGGGGATGTTCAGGTGACAGAGTGGACCAATTACGCCCTGACGGCGCGCCTGCAGGCCGCCGCCCAGAATGTTCCCTTTATGGCGGTGCGCAACATGATGGGCACGGATACGTTCAAATACAGCGCAGGCAAAGTGGTGGAGTGCCCCTTTACCGGCAAGAACATTCAGTTGGTGCCGGCCCTGTACCCCGATGTGGCCGTCATTCATGTGCATGAAGCCGACGTTTACGGCAATGCCCGTTTTACAGGAATCTCCGTGGCAGACCTGGAACTGGCCAACGCCGCCAAGCGGCTGATTATTACGACCGAAAGACTGGTCGGCAACCGGGAATTCCGTCATCAACCGCAGCAAACAAAGATTCCGTATTACCTGGTGGATGCCGTTTGTCACGTGCCCTACGGGGCATATCCCGGGAACATGGCCGGCGAATACTTCTCCGATGAAGGCCATCTGAAGGAGTGGCTGGCGGCTGAAAAAGATGACGATAGGTTCAAAGACTTTCTATCTAGAAATATTTTCGACTGCAAGGACCATGCGGAATATATCCATATCAACGGCGGCACTGAAAAGCTCAAGATGCTGCGCGAAAAAGAGTACTTGCTGGGCAGGGAGGTTTGATCATGGCGCAATACAATGCAATGGAACTGATGGTCTGCGTGGCCGCCAGGGAGCTCGAGGACGGCGCCAGCGTGGCGGTGGGCACCGGCGCGCCATGCGCGGCCGCCATGCTGGCCCAGAAAACTCATGCGCCCAATTTGCTGATTTTATTTGAAGCCGGCGGTGTGGATGCCCGGTTGCCGGAAATGCCCATATCGGTCGGCGACTCGCGGACCTTTTTCCAGGCGGTCATGGCCGGCAGCATGGCCGATATCATGAATGCCTGTGCCCGGGGCATGGTGGATTATACCTTTCTAGGCGGCGCCCAGATCGACAGGTACGGCAACCTGAACTCCACCATCATCGGGCCGGATCACGGCCGGCCCAAAGTGCGCCTGCCGGGCAGCGGCGGGGCCAATGACTTCGGCTCGTTCTGCTGGCGCATGATGGTGATGACCCCTCAGGACAAGCGGCGATTCGTCGAAAAAGTCGATTTCATCACCACCCCGGGATGGCTGGCCGGCGGCGATTCCCGGGCCGAATCGGGCCTGCCTCTGGATTCAGGGCCTTACAAGATCATCACCAATATGGCTGTCCTCGATTTCGAACCGGACTCCAAGCGCATGCGCGTGTTCAGCATCCATCCCGGCTTCTGTTTTGACGATGTCCAGCAAAACTGCGGGTTTGAACTGCTCAAGGCTGATACGGTGCAGGTGACGGATCCCCCTGCCGATGAGGAGCTTGATATTCTCAGGCATCAGGTGGACCCCTATGGCTACGTGATCGGCAGGGGATGATAACGTTTCGAAAGCCGGAGGGCTCCACATCCCCATAAGCGCTCAGTTGTTTTTGCCCAAAAAGGAACTGCATGAATGAACATCGAACTTCGAAACCGATAACTGTTTTGTGAAATGTGATCTGCAATATATTCAGTGTAACATATCACCCATGCTCCATACCCCCCCCTTTGCAAGGGTGCAGTCGTTCTCGACGGCTGCACCCTTAGCGCTTTTATGTAACCTTCTTTTTCGCAGCCCCTTTGGCTCATCTTTTTGCCACTATATTTTGTGGCCGCCACTGCAATTGGTGGCTTAACCCAGCGTATTTTTATTCCGATGCATCGGTAATATCAATAATATAATATAAGATACAATATGTTATGCGACTATTGGGGTTGCAGAATCCTTTGGCACGAGTTTTGATTTCAACCTTTGACAGATCTTGACAGATCTTTTTCGCCTGTGAGGCGATGCATACAAGAATTTGCCGGCAGCAGGGGTTGGTTTTTAAGAAAGCACACCCCAACAGCGTCAATTCCACCGCCCGGACAAGCGACCCATGCCGGAAGCCGGGCCGGATGAACAAGAGAGGATGGTCGATGGTCATGAATGAAACAATTGGCGTCATCAAAAAGAGAAGGAGTATCCGCCAGTTTGACTCCCGGCAGATACCCGTGGACGCGTTGAACGCCATCTTGGAGGCGGCTCTGTTTGCCCCCAGCGCGATGAATCAGCAAAAATGGCATTTCTCCGTGGTTCAGAACAAGACCTTGCTGAAAAAAATGGTGCAAATCACCCGAACGAATAAACTCAACTCCGGTATTCCGTTCCTGATCGAAAAGGCGGGTAGCGATGACTATCACACCTATTACCATGCCCCCACGGTGGTGATTGTTTCCGGAGATGAGCAGGCCAAATTCAATATGTTCGACTGCGCGGCCGCATCCCAGAACATTGCGCTGGCGGCGGCGTCGCTCGGCATCGGTTCATGCATCATGGCCAGCGCAGGGTTTCTCTTCGCTTCGGAGGAGGGCCGCGCCATGAAAAGTACGCTGGGGATCCCCGACGGCTACGAGCATGTGTGCTTTATCGCCATGGGGTACCACAAGGGGCAGTGGCCGGAAGCGCCACCACGCAACAAAAAAGAGGTATTCAGTTTTGTCAAATAACCGCCGCCGCAAACCATCGTGTTGCCGGCCGCTATTGTCAATTTTTAACGAGCATAGGAGTCATCAATGGAATATACCATCAATCACGACGCCATGGGTACCCATATCGACTGGAAGTTGGAAGGCGTCACCGCCCATATGATTGACTGGTTCTGGTCCAATATGGAAAAGGCGTTTATCCTGTGGCATCCATCCCAGCACGAACCGCTTCAATGGGAGGCGCCGCCGGTGCATGGAAATCCTGTTGGTTCCATCCACATCGCGCCGCAAACCTGGAACGACGGCCGGCGCCAGAATCTTTACATCCGTTTCGAGGCGCTGAGCGATGTCCCGGAAGAGATCCGTGATTACATCGTTTATGAACACGTCGTTATCGTCGCCGGCCTCGGCCTCGGTGAAGCGTGTTTGGACCAGCCCGATCCCATGGGCTATCGCATCCACCAATGGGAGCGAAGAGATTACGGTGTCGCCGGAAAATCTTCCGGTATCGGCACACGCAAGAAGGAAACCGTTGAGGATGGAAAGGTCTGGGCCGCCCATTGTGCCGAGGAGATCGGCAACTGGGCCGTCTTTCTGCCGCAACTGTTCGAATTGTACAAGGTGGTGAAATGCCACCGGCGCAATCCCTTTGCCGATCTTTCCGTAACGGGTAAGGGACGCGAGGCCCGGTATGCCTACATCAAATAGCGTTGGGTGATGTCAGGTAAATGAGCCGCTTCAATCGGCGCACAGAAGGAAGAGAGGAGCTGAAATGATCAGATCTTATTTGGTGTTGAACCTCACCAGCTGGGATTATCTGCCGGTGATGGACCGTTGGCTGTATAAAGAACATGCCATGGAAACCATAAATCAAGTAGGGCCCATCCTGCATCGCTATACCACTTACCGCGCCGTTCCGGCGCCCGAGGGAGCAGAGTCTTTTGGCTATTACAATTGGCGCATGACGGAGCACTGGTGGTCCGAAAGCCCTTTTCAAAGCGGGGTGATGGGACATGGCAGCGCCCTGGCGGAAGTCTGGCCGGCCAATTATACCGACGCCCTGGGGATCGTTAAAGATGAGGAGGCCCGCGGTCGAAAATGGGCCGGAAAGGCGCCGGCGTTTGTTTTTGTGCCGGTGCGGCCCACACAGGACTTCAAAGGCCACAATCTGACCATTGACGACGGCACCATTGTCCGCTGGGTGACCGTGTTCAAATATCCGGACGGGGTCTCCGTTGAAGAGGGCGACGACTGGTACGTCAACGTCCACGCCCCGGAAGTGTCACAGCAGCCGGGCTTGAAACGGTTTTTCAGTTTCAGCGCGGTGGACCCCAGTTCCATGGTGGGTCCTTTTGCGCGCGTTTCCGAGTTGTGGTACGAGAACCATTCCGCCTGGCGCAAGGCGGTCATTGAATCACCGCCCAACTATACCCGACCGGAATGGGCCCGCTATGACCAATACCCCTTTCTTGAACCCGATGTAGACTTTATCAGTACCTTTTTACTGGAGCGGCCGGAGTGCAATTTTCTGCGGGATTATCGCGGGTATAATGTCACGGCATAGTGGAGTTAACCAAGGGTTCCGCAACATATTGCGGCCCCTGTTCGATTTGCATTGAACCAACACACGGTAATGGATTTTACCAGAGCAAAGGCCATGGATATCCCATGGTTGCCATTGTAAGGAGAAGGATATGGCGAAAACAAAGACATTTGAGAAGTTGGCCGAACCCATCTACATCGGAGAGGTGAAGCTGAAAAACAGGATGATGAAAAACGGCACCGGGTTTTTCTGGGATGACCCAACCACGGGCGGTTTTATGAACGATCGCTACATCGGCTTTTTCGAAGCCCTCGCCAAAGGCGGTCTGGCCCTGGCGTCATCGGCCGTTCAGCCCATGCAGGAAGGCCCCATGCCCGGATTCCGGATCCTGGACGACAAATATATCCCCGGATGGGCCAAATGGGCCGATGCGGTTCACAAACACGATTGCCTGGCGTTTCACCAACTGTTTCATCTGGGCGGCATGAGCCCGCTGTTCGCCAGGGCGCCTGCCGGCGTGGCCGCCTCCTCCATACCCAAGGAGCTGTCGCCCCGGCCCCACTTCGAAGTGGCCAGGGAGATCACCATCCCCGAAATCGAGGATGTGGTTGAGCTTTTTGCCAGCAGCGCCGAACGCATGAAAAAGGCCGGGCTGGACGGGACCGAAATCAACGGGGCCTGCAACCACCTGATCAACAGCTTTCTGTCCCGGGCCTGGAACAAACGGGAGGATGAATACGGCCCCCAGACCATGGAGAACCGGACCCGGCTGTTCGTCCAGATCATCCAGGAGATCAAGCGGCGAAACGGCGCGGACTGGCCGATCATCGCACTTTTCAACGGCATGGAGCCCGATCTCACAGACGGCATTACCATTGAAGAAAGCACGCAATTCGCCCGGATACTGGAAAAAGCGGGCGCCGACGCCATGGAAATCCGGGCCGAGTTTTACACCTGGACCAAGGATCCCAAGCGACGCGACAGCACCCATTTTCCGGATATCTATTTTTATCCTGAAACGCCCGCCTATGTGGGCGATATGGTCAACAAGGAGGGGTGGGGCAAAGGGGCCAATATCTTGATGGCCGCCGAGATCAAAAAAGCGGTCTCTGTGCCGGTGATCGTCTGCGGCAAAATGGACTGGGAAAACGGCGAAGAGGCTATCCGCAAGGGGCAGGTGGATATCATCAGCATGAACCGGCGGCTGCTGGCCGACCCCGGCGCACCCAAGAAAGTGCTCGAGGGGCGGCTGGACGATATCGTCCCGTGCACCTCATGCATGACCTGCTTCAACCTGGGGGAACATTTTCAGCCGGTGGCCTGCAGGGTCAATCCCTCTCTTGGCAAAGAGAGCGAGTACGAGATCAAACCGGCTCAGACACCCAAAAAAGTGATGGTTATCGGCGGTGGGCCCTCGGGCATGGAGGCCGCACGGGTGGCCGCCCTGCGCGGGCATCAGGTGGTGCTCTACGACAAAGAGAAGCGTCTGGGCGGGTCCATGCCGGTGGCCCAGGTGGTCAAAGGGTTTGAGCGGGAGGATATCATGAGCTTCACCCGCTATCTCATCCACCAGATCGACAAACTCGGTGTCAAGGTGCATTCCAAGACCGTGGCCACTCCGGAAATCGTTGAAAAGGAGAAGCCGGATGTCCTGCTCCTGGCGGCCGGCGGAACACACGAGATCCCCGATATTCCGGGTATCGACAGCCGCAAGGTGCAGACCGGCAAGGCCTTGCATCAGAAGCTGAAAATGGCGTTGAAATTCTCGGACCCCAAAAGCATCCGCAAGCTCTCCAAGCTGTGGCTCCCAGGCATCGGCAAAAATGTGGTGATCATGGGCGGGCGGCTGCACGGCTGTCAGACCGCCGAATACCTGGTGCACAACGGGCGCAATGTGACCGTCGTGGATACCGGAACCCGGGAGGAGATCGGCGAAGGCTTGATCGAGGTCTTTCTCAAACCCTACCTGCTCTATTGGCTGGAGGATCACGGCACCGAATTCGTCACCGAAGCCCAATACAAAGCCGTCACTAAACAAGGGCTGGTGATCACCACCAAGGACGGCACCGAGAGAACCCTTGCCGCCGATACGATCATCACCGCACTGCCCTTGAAACCCAATACCGAACTTGCGGAGCAAATGGCGGGAAAAGCCAAGGAAGTTTACACCATCGGGGACGCCCAGAAGCCGGCCCTGATCTTTGAAGCTGTGGCGGAAGGCGCGCGCATCGCCAGAGAGATATAACATTAACAACAAGGAGATTCTGATGAAAGCACTTCACTATCATGGTCCACGCAATGTGGCCTTCGTTGATATTCCGAAACCCGAAGCCGGACCGGGCCAGGTTGTCGTCAAAGTCGTCTATTGCGGCATTTGCGGTACCGATATTCATGCCTATTCCATGGAGGGCATCTTTAACTGGGAACTGGTGCTCGGGCACGAGCCGGTGGGTTATGTCGAACAAGTGGGAGAGGGCGTCGATTTCGTCAAGGTCGGCGACCGGGTGGCGGTCGGTCCTCCCGGCGACTGCGGTGCCTGTTATTCCTGCAACACCGGTCGTCCCAACACGTGCGTCAACGGCTTTCCCAACACCCTGGGGATCGGGCCGGGAACGCAGGGCGCCTATGCCGAATATATTCTTTCAGAGTTCCCCCGCAATCAGCTCTATATAATCCCCGAAGGCGTCACTTTCGAGCAAGCCGTGCTGTTTGACGTGCTGGGAGTGGGCTTTCATGCCGTGCGGCGCTCCGACCTGCGGACCGGAGACAATGTGGTGGTGTCGGGATGCGGCTCCATCGGGCTCTCGGTGGTGCAGGCGGTCAAACTGGCCGGTCCCAACAACCTGATCTGCTTCGATCCCCTGGCATCCAAGCGCGAATTGGCGTTGCAGGCCGGCGCGGACTATGCCTTTGATCCGGCCAACAACGATGATGTCGAGAAGGCCAAAAGCATCCTTGGCCATATTCCTGGCGCCCAGGTCTGCTTCGAAGCTGCAGGGCATCCGGCATCCGTCCAGACCTGTATCGACCTTTGCATGAACAGCGGCCAGGTGATGATGATCGGAAATGACGGCCGTCCCTATGAATTGGTCACCGCTGCCGTGGGAAACCGTCAACTCGACCTGAAGTTCAGCTTTGTCTACACCAAGGAAGAGATCCTCATGCTGTTCGATCTCATCGGCAAAGGACGCATCGATACCGCGCCTTACTCCATTTTTAAAGCGCCGTTGGACGATGCTATAAAAATGCTCGACGATCTGGCCGACGGCAAGATCGAGTACGCCCGTGTATTGTTAATGCCGCATGGTGAAATATAAAAGAAAGGGAACAGATTATGCCGACCAATCGCGCCTACTGGAAACGGGCCATACCTGTGTTGATTCTGGGCATTTTTTTGATGTACTTCTATGCCGGACTCCAGAACGATCATCTCAACGCGCTGACCGAGCATTACCGGGGTCTGGGTTGGAGTGCGACCACCATCACCAACCCGGTGACCTGGGCCGCTTTTCTGGTGATTCCGGCCACCGTGCTGGTGGGCGCGATGATGATCAAATACGGCGTCGTCAAAGTGCTGGTGCCGTCAACGGTTGTATTGGCGCTCGCCTGTATAGGACTTGCCTTTTCGGGCCTCAACCTGGTCCTATACAGCATTTCCCTGTTCCTGGTGCGCCTGTTGGTGCTTCCGCTTCAGATGGGCGCCTTTATGCTTTGCACCAACTGGTTTGTCAATCTGCGCGGCCGCGCCCTGGGTTTCATCACCATCGGCTGTCCGCTCTTTACGGCAACAGGCATATTCGGACTGACCGTCGGTATCCAGGCGTTTGGATTCGCGCCGACCTATACGGTGATGGGTGTGGTTGTCCTGGTGCTGGCGCTGTTTTCGGCGCTGTTTTTAAGGTCCACTCCCGAAGAGTGCGGACTCCATCCTGACGGAGTGGACCACGAAATCAACTCTTCCGCAGGAGAGATTCAAGAGCTCTCTTTCAGGGAAGTATTCTCCAACTCCGGCTCCTGGCTGCTGGTCGTCTCTTTCGGTATTCTTCAGTTTTGTATTGTGGCCATCATGGCCTTTTATGTACCGCGGCTGGCGGCCGTGGGCACCGAACCGAAAATCTTTCTCTTCTGGCTCACCGTCTCCGCGTTTTTAGGCATGCCCATCAGCCTTGTTCTCGGAATCATCGACGATAAATTCGGAACCGTCATCGCCTCCCTGGCGCTGTGTGCGCTGTTTTTTGTGGCGATCATCAGCCTGCTGATCATGAAAGCCAACAACATTCCGCTGATTATGCTGGCGGCGCTGGGTATCGCGGGCATCACCGGCGGGACGCCCAATTTGCATCCGTCCATCACCACCTATGTGTGGGGAAGAGACCGGTATCAGGCCGCCAACCGCTGGATCATGGCCATTCAGGCGATCATGATGGCTTTTGCTCTGTACTATATGTCGGTTATACTGGATATCACCGGCAGCCTGGATCTTGCTTACATGATCATGATCGGGCTGGTCGGCATTGCCGTCGTCTGCCTGGTCATCATCGGCCGGCAGCCCGACTATGACCGCGGGCGAATGTCGCAGAAAACTTGAGCCAGCCGAAAAGGTCAACGATAGCGTTGCTTGATAATATTTAAGTTGTTCAACTTAATACTTAACACTTTCTCTATGATATATCGAGCGTAGGCAATCCGGATATCTGTGATATTTAAAATGCCAAATGCGCATTGAACAATTACGGAGAAAAGATGAAACCAATGGATCCCGTTGCGGACCAGGCCCCGCCGGATCAAGCAGATAAGCTCAAGCGGTTCCAGCAATATATTTTCGGCTTGTCCGCCGAATTTATCTCCATGCCGGCAACCGAGGTGGCGGCTGAGATCGATAAACGACTTCGGGAAGTCGGAAAGTTCTGGGATTTTGATCAGATCGTCCTGTCCCGCCTGGCCGACCGGGGCACCCGGCTGAAAACGATTCACGCCTACAACGCAGAAGGTATTGATACCGCAGATACCGTCGTTGAGACCGCTTTTTTGCCATGGCTGATGAAGATCATTCATCAAGGACAGCCGGTGGCCATGACCCGCGTGCTGGACGAATTGCCCGTCGACGCGTTATCCGACAGGCGTCATCTGGAAAGCATAGGGGTGAAATCTTCCATCATTCTACCGTTTATTGTCGGCGGTTCGGTGCAGGGCGGACTCTGTTTCAATACCATCCGGCACCATCGGATCTGGCCGCAGGCATTGCTCCATGAGTTGCAGTATCTCGGCCAGATCCTGGCGGGCTCCTTGGAGCGCCAAAAGGCGTTCGAACACATCCAATACAGCATGCGCTTCGATCGTCTGCTATACGAAATATCCGCAACCTACATCAATTTGCCCGCCAAGGATATCGTCCGCTTCATTCAAAAGGATCTCGGCCGGCTGGGGTCGTTTCTCAACGCCGAACGGTGCCTGTTTTATCTCTCCGGAAAAGAGGAGGGCGCCTTCGAGATCAATGATACCTACAACTGGTGGCTTCAAGAGGATGAGGACCATATCAAGCAGATCCGGATCTGGATTCGTTCCAACCCCGGCTTCTACGATCATTTTGAATTCTGCTTTGAAAAATGGAGCAAAGGCGAGATCGTAAAATTTACCAATTTGGATGAGCTTCCCCCGGAAGCGCACAAGCTCAAGCAAATTCATGAAAGATTCGGCACCCGTTCATGGCTTTCAATACCCATCTTTGTGGGCGGCGCCATTGTGGGGGCCCTGGTTGTTGCCACTGTCCGCAAGCAGCGTATCTGGCCCGAGGAGCTGATCCCCCGCATACGGCTGTTCGGCGAAATCTTCGCCAACGCCATCAAGCGCAAGGAATCCGAGGAGTCCCTGCAGAAGGCCTTTCTCGAAATCAAGGATTTGAAACGGCAAGTAGAGGCCGATTATGTGTACCTTCGCGACGAGCTGACGCTGGAGCATAATTTCGAAGAAATCATCGGCCAAAGCGATGCGTTGAAAAGCGTCCTGGTGAAAGTCCAGCAGGTCGCGCCTACGGATTCGGCCGTCTTGATCCAGGGCGAGACCGGGACCGGCAAAGAGTTGATCGCCCGGGCGATCCATCATGTCAGCAAGCGCAGCGAGCGCCCCTTGATCAAGGTGAATTGCGCCACATTGACCCCCAACCTGATCGAAAGTGAGCTGTTCGGTCACGTAAAGGGCGCCTTTACCGGTGCGGATGAGCGCCGTGTGGGCCGCTTCGAACTGGCCAACGGCGCCACCTTGTTCCTGGATGAGATCGGCGAACTTCCCCTGGAACTTCAACCCAAACTGTTGCGTGTCCTGCAGGAAGGAGACTTTGAGCGGTTGGGAGGCAGCCGGACCATCCGGGTCGACGTTCGTATTATCGCGGCCACCAATCGGAATCTGGAAAAAGAGGTGGAGCGGGGTCGATTCCGCAGCGATTTGTGGTACCGCCTCAATGCGTTTCCCATTTCCATTCCCCCGCTGCGGCGGCGCCTGGAGGATATCCCGCTGTTCGTCCATCATTTTGTCAACAAATACGGTACCAGGATCGGCAAACGATTCCGCAAGATCCCTAAAAAGGCCATCAAGCAGCTCGAACGCTATTCATGGCCGGGCAACGTACGCGAACTGGACAACATCATCGCCCGGGCGGTCATCACCAGCGAGGAGGGCAGCCTGCAGATTCAGATTCCGGAAACCCCCAGTTCCGGAAGTCGGAAGCAGCGGACCTTCAGGGAAATGGAGAAAACGTTTATCCTTCAGATTCTGGAAAATTCGGGATGGAAAATCGAAGGTCGCACAGGCGCCGCCAAGCGCCTCGACCTCAAGCCCAGCACCCTTCGCTACCGAATGAAAAAATTGCAGATTTCTCGCCCAAATGACTGATATGACAACCTCTATAGCCAAGACTCGACGCACAGCATCCGTCGTATATTGTGGGAGTCGCCGCATGCGGTGGCTTGAAGCGGCGGGAGTCAAAAGGCAGCTACCGGACGGAGAGACAATATTTTTTTTCAAAACAATGGGTTGGTTGAATTACAGGGCGGATTTTGTGTCCTGGCACAATTCTTGATTTACTACTTTGAATCAGTATCCATGTCATGTTGATAGAGCTGAACCCATGGTGGGTTGATCTCGATCGATGCAGCAACCTGTTCTACTTATTGGCACCGTGAACATGACATGATGTGCAATCGGCGGGCCGCTGAGGCGAGGCGGAATTGGCTTCTTCTACGCTTTGGGCTCGAAAAGCCGTTTGGGAACTATCAACGGTGTGCCAAGGAACGAGAAAGGAGGGGGATTGGAGATGGAAGCGACCAAGATCACAAGGACCGCGCCCGGCCTTTGCCGGAAAATCTGTGCGGGTTTAGGAACCGTGCTGCTGTTCACGTTTGTGTTGTCGACATTCCAGGCGCAGGCAATGAGGCTCGAAACAGGAAATCCCGATGTCGATATCCGGTTTGACAACTCGTTGACTTACAGCGCCGTGGCCAGAGTCCAGGACCAGAATGAGGAGCTGCTGGAGGATCCGAACACAGACGACGCGGAGCGCAATTTCGACAAGGGCCTGGTCATGAACCGGCTGGACCTGCTTTCGGAGCTGGATCTTGTCTATAAAAAGTTCGGCGTCCGGTTCAGCGGAACGGCCTATTATGATGATG
>JASFGJ010000028.1:0-14020 GCA_050123815.1 Desulfobacteraceae bacterium | reverse complement strand
GAGGCCGTAATAATCGCCCAATCCCACCGCTACGGCATTGACGCCGGAAAGGTATTCGCCTTTATCCAGGGCATACCCCGATTGACGGACAGCGGCGATCTCTTGCATGAAGGCGGATTCATCGACGATCGTGGCATTGGTGAACTGCGGCAAACCATGTTCTTTGACGATTCGGCTGACCTCGTCATCATCCAACTGCGACAGATACAACTTTCCCAGAGCGCCGGCCATCAAGACAATGGAGGATCCCGGAGGGGATGAGATCTTAAGGGGCTTGTGGGCCTCGGAAGTGGCCATAATGAGGGCTCGCCACGGACGCAGCAGTCCGAAAAAAACCGTCTCATTGATGCGGTCGCGCAAATCATCCAGGCTGGGCTGGGTCCGGGAACCGAGCTGGAGATAGATCTGGTTTTTCAAGGCCAGTTCCACCGTGGCCGGTCCCAGGGTGATCTTTTTGTCCCGGGGGTCTTGGTTCAGGGCGCCGGTCGATACCAGGGCGCGGATCAGGCCGTGGGCGGAACCTTTGCTGATGCCGAGGCGGCCCGCCACATCGCTGAGCCGCACTGCCTCAGTGGAATTGGCCACAAATCGGAGCAGGCGGAATGCTTTTTCTACGGCGGGTGCATTGTAACCATCTGTCTTTTTGTTATTTGTTGGCATTTGCCTCTCCTCAACAGCCATATCAGGCAGCCTGACAGCACAATTAGTTCACTATGATGAACGATTATGTTTGAAATTTAGCTTTTCTGGAGACTGGCGTCAATGGAAATTTTCAGAAAAAATACTTTACATGGAATACAATATTCATATATGGGTTATATATAGGGGTAAAAAAGAATTTTGCATCGCATGCGAAGTTTAAAAATTGAGGAAATATGAAGTTCGTGATATTGAACAACAAGGAGGGGTCATGACCAAAACAAAAGAGAGCACCGCTCTCAAGGAGAGAGCCAAAAACCGCACTACCGGTGCATTTCGATGCCTTTCTTGTTTTAAACGCCTGTCACCGCCAAAAGGCGCGACCGTCTATACCTGTCCCCACTGCGGATTTGAGTGGCGCGTCTGGTGGTATAATCCCGATGAGCCCAGAATTCGCGGGCCGGTTTGGGACGCACATGAAAAATTGACCCAAGCCAGGATGGCGGAAAAGGAGGATGAATAGCATGGCCCTTAACCGTAAAATTGCCTATATCGACCTGACCACCGGCAACATTGAAATCCGGCCGATTCCAATGGAGATGCGACGCAAGTATATCGGCGGCAGGGGACTGGATATGTATCTGCTTTACAATCATACCAAGGCCGGCATCGATCCCCTCGGGCCCGACAATGTGGCTCTGGTCAGCGCCGGTCTGTTGACCGGTACATTGGCCTCTTCCTCTTCCAGAACTCATGTGGGGGGCAAATCCCCCTTGACCGGCTATGTCGGTTCATCCAATATCGGTGGCTTTTTCGGTCCGGAGATGCGCCTGGCGGGATTTGACCATCTGGTGATCAGGGGCAAGGCTGATAAGCCGGTCTATCTGTGGATCCATGACGGTGAAATAGAGATCCGCGACGCCGCCGGCATCTGGGGGACCGATTCCCGCGAAACCCAGGTGTTGATCCGGGAGGAACTGGACGATGACGACATTCAATCCTTGTGCATCGGTCAGGCCGGCGAAAATCTGGTCCGATATGCCTGCATCCGGACCGGCGTCAAGAACGCCGCCGGCCGGACCGGGATCGGCGCCATTTGGGGATCCAAAAATCTCAAGGCTGTGGCGGTCAGGGGCATGATCGATATCGAGATCGCCCATCCCAGGCAGGCCCTGGAGTACAACAAAGAGGTCATCGACCAGGTGGTGTCGTCCAAGTTGGCCAAAACCATGCAGAAGTTGGGAACCCCGTTTATCTGGGGCGTGACCAACAGCACCGGATTGGTGCGCACCCGTAATTTTCAGGCCAACCAGCTGGTCAACGCCGACGACATCGAGCCCGAATCGTTGGAAGAGGACATGATCGGCACCGCCGGCTGCTTCGGCTGCCAGGTCCATTGCCGGGGCCAATACTTTATCAAGGAGGGCCAGTATAAGGGCACCTTTGACGAAGGGCCCGAGTACACCTCCCAGGGCGCTTTCGGCGGCGAGGTTGGCTGCACCAGCAAAAACACCGTCCTGGTGTGCAACCATCTGGTCAATGCCTACGGCATGGACACCCTGGAGACCGGCAGCATGATGGGTTGGGCCATGGAGCTGTATGAAAAAGGCATTTTAACCCAACAAGATACCGATGGGCTCGATCTGACCTGGGGCAATGACGAGGCCGTCATCGAGCTGGTCCATAAAATCGCCAAACGGGAAGGCATCGGCGATATTCTGGCCGACGGCCCCCTGGAGGCGGCCAGACGCATCGGTAAAGATTCGGCCAAATACCTGGTGCAGGTCAAGGGCATGAGCAACCTGCACTCCGATGAGCGCGCCACCCCCGGATTGGCCTTGAATGTGGCGGTGGCGTCGCGGGGCTCCGATCATCTCAGGGGCCGGCCCGCCATCGACCTTTATCACCTGCCCGAAAAAGTACTGCGCAGCATTTACAGCAGTCCGGTGCCCTATGACGGGCCACTGACCTCCGACTACCGCGATTATGACGGCAAACCCTGGCAGGTGATGTGGCAGGAGCATCTTTACGAAGCCGTGGACTGCCTGGGCATCTGTAAATACCACACCATCTTTTTAGGGCCCAACATGCCGGCCTATGAGGAGTGGGCCAAGCTGATCTATTTGAACACCGGCCTGGAATTCACCGCCGAAGAGATCTTTCGGGTGGGTGAGCGGGGCTATAATATGGAGCGGCTGTTCAATATCCGCGAGGGGTTGACCCGCGATCAGGACAAGCTGGTCGACCGCTACCATGACGAGCCGACCCCTCTGGGATTGCCGGTGGTGCGGGGCCGCAGCATCGATCGTGACAAATTCAAGATCATGGTCGATGAATATTACCAACATCACGGGTGGGACAAAAACGGCATGCCCACCAAAAAGAAACTCAAAGAGCTGGCTTTGGATCATGAGCCGTCCAACTTGCTTTAAGCGACAGTCTTGAAGCCGATAAGGAGTATATGTGATGGAAAAAGTACTGGTTGTCGACGCTGCCAAATGCACCGGCTGTCGTATCTGCGAACAGGTGTGCTCGGTTCAACATGAAGGCACCGTCAATCCATACCGGGCCCGTATCCGGGTGTTGAAATGGGAGCTTGAAGGTCAGGTGATGCCCATGGTCTGCCGCCAATGCGATGATCCACCCTGTGAGACGATTTGTCCCATGGGGGCCATCGCCAAAGATGAGCCCACCGGATTGGTCTCGCTGGATTACGACAAGTGCATCGGGTGTCGCATGTGTATCTCGGCCTGTCCCTTCGGCGCCATGGATTACGATTTGGTCGGCAAAAAAGTCATGAAATGCGACTTGTGTGACGGAGAGCCTCAGTGTGCGCGCTTTTGCGACGCCAAAGCCATTCGTTTCGAAAGCAAATCCAAGACCAGCACCGAATATCGAAAGCTGGCGG
Source organism: Desulfobacteraceae bacterium (assembly GCA_050123815.1). Lineage (GTDB taxonomy): Bacteria > Desulfobacterota > Desulfobacteria > Desulfobacterales > Desulfosarcinaceae > JARRKU01. The sequence continues at coordinate 10,473 of JASFGJ010000028.1, read as the reverse complement.
CCAACCTGACGAAAAATTTGCAGTCCGGCATAACCACGTGACCCTTACACGGTACTGGGAATCGCCAAGCGTATGGATAGATCACCGACCACCTCAGAGAATCGTCCTCTTATCGGATGGATGCTGGATCAAGGCAGGGCCGGATTCTTGCCGCCCTCTCCGGCGCCGGGCCAGCTGACTCCCCGCCAGATCCGGCAGGCCGGTGCCAACCCGGAGTACTCTGCAGCAGAGCCCGTTAGCGATGTGCTCTGCCTGGTCGATCTGTTCCGCAAGAGCCTCTACGCCCACTGGAAAGCCGGTGCGGCGCAGTCGGGTCAGGAGCAGCATGCCATGGCCCGGTCGGCACGACTGGCCACCCAGATCGCCCTGGGCCGGGGAGAGCCATGGATGCTGCCGGAACTCGAAGCGTTGGGTGACACCATGCAGCGTCAGGGACTCCCGGCAGCGGCAACCCTGCAAAGCGCTTTGAAGCATTTCAAGGCGGTTTGGGAGGATCACCTTCAAGGCCGGGCATGCGCTTCGGACCAGTGCCGGGTTTTGCTGCCGGCCGCGTGCCAAAGCGCCTGTCCCGCCCATATCGACATCCCCGGCTTCATGGCCCTGATCGGTTCGGGCGATTACGCCGGCGCCGTCGAGCTGATTGTCAGAGACAATCCATTGCCCCATGTCTGCGGGCTGATTTGTCCGGCACCCTGTGAAACGGCCTGTCTGCGCGGCGAGATGGACGAACCTGTCAATATCCGGCCCCTGAAAGCCGTGGCCGCCCGCATGTCGCTGACCCAAAACGGTTATCCACTGCCCAAACCGGTGACGGCAACGGGAAAAAAAGTGGCCGTGATCGGCTCGGGCCCGGCCGGTCTCACGGCGGCCTATTACCTTGCCCGCAAGGGGCACGGGGTCTCTGTCTTCGAGGCCGAGAAAAAGGCCGGGGGCATGCTGCGCTATGGCATCCCGGAATTCCGCCTGCCCAGGGACATCCTGGATCAGGAGATTGGATGGATCCGGAAATCGGGCGTCCAGATCAAAACCGATCACCGCGTGGAGCGCGCCGATGAGCTCTTTGCGTCGGGTTTCGATGCCGTTTATGTGGCCATCGGCACCCAGCTGGCCCGGGCCATTCCCATCGAGGGTATCGATTTGCCCATGGTTTTGCATGGCCTGGACTTTCTAAAAGCCGTCAACCGTGGGGAAAACCCCAGGCTGAAATCGCGCGTCGTGGTGTTGGGCGGCGGCAACGTGGCCATCGATGTGGCCATGACCGCCCGGCGCCAGGGGGCCGACGAGATCCACATGGTTTGCCTGGAGCAGCGGGACGAGATGCCGGCCAATGCCGCTGAGATCCGGGCGGCCGAGCAAGAGGGGATCGTCATCGAAAATGGATGGGGCCCCTTGAAGATCACCGCCGACCATCGCATCACCGTGAAGTGCTGCACCCGGGTCTTCGATAGCCAAGGCAATTTCAATCCCGAGTATGACGACACCCGCACCAAAACCTTTGACACCGATCACGTCATTCTGGCCATCGGCCAGGCCGCCGATCTGACCTGTGTCATGGCCGTGGATCGGATCGATATCGAGCGTGGCTTGATTTGCGTGGATGCGTCCACATCGGCCACCCAGGACCCCCGCATATTTGCCGGCGGAGATGTGGTTCACGGCCCCAGCCTGGCGGTCAACGCCGTCCGCGCCGGAAAACAGGCCGCCGAATCGATCGACCATTATCTGAAAGGGCAGAAGATGAGCGATCCTGCCTGGTCGGCGCCGCAAACCAGCAGCCAGGTTGAGCCCCTGCCGGTGGACGTCGCCCAACGCACGCTGCCCAAACGGGCGGTGATCACCGAACGCACGCCGGAGCAACGGGTTTGCAGCTATGACTGCATCGAACATGAACTGGACCATGAAACCGCCCGCAAGGAGGTGGGCCGTTGCCTGAGATGTGATCTGTGCATCGGTTGCGGCTCCTGTGAACTGATTTGCAGCGAAATGGGTTTCAATGCCTTGCGGTTCAGGCCCTCCCAGGCGGGGCGACTGGCGTTCGACGATTTTATCCGACCGGGCACCCGCTGCGTGGGGTGCGGGGCCTGCGACCAGGTTTGCCCCACCGGGGCCATTCGGGTGGTGCGTGAAAGATCGGAAGTCCGCACCCAATTCACGGGGACAGTGGTTTCCAACCAGCCGTTGGTGGCCTGCAGCCGTTGCGGCAAACCCCATGTCACCGAACGGTTTCAGCAGGCCCTGAAGCACAGATCCGATGCCGAGGGCATTGCCCCGGTCGATGGTGACCGATGCATGCGTTGCGCCCGCAAGGCCAGTGCCGAGGGTTTAAAAGCGCTGGCCCACAACTATAGATGATCGTGCCGATATAGCGATAAGGAGACACCGTTGGCGCGCACTGAACTCACAACCACAGAACTGCAGCGCTATGACCGCCAGATCCTGATCCGGCAGGTCGGCCGCGCCGGTCAGCAGCGCTTGAAAAAATCCGGAGTCGTCATTGCCGGCGCCGGCGGGCTGGGGTCTCCCATCGCCATCTATCTTGCGGCGGCCGGGGTGGGACATCTCAGATTGATCGATTGTGATTCGGTGGAGACCGGAAACCTCAATCGCCAGCTGCTGCATTGGCAAACCGATGTGGGCAGAGCCAAAAGCGAATCCGCCCTGGATAAACTGACCCAGCTAAATCCGGACATTCAGGTTGAGGTGCGCAACACCAAAATCGACGCTGGCAATGCTTCCCAATTGGTGGCGGGCAGCAACGCGGTGGTGGATGCCCTGGACAACATGGCCACCCGCTATATCCTCAATCGGGCCGCCGTAACCCACGGCATTGCTTTTTTCCATGGTGCCGTCAATGGATTCGAAGGACGGGCCATGACCATCCTTCCCGGCAAGTCCGCCTGCCTGCGTTGCCTCTATAAAGGGCCGGTGCCGGAAGGCGTCACGCCGGTTATCGGGGTCACGCCTGGAGTCATCGGCACCATCCAGGCCACGGAAGTGATCAAGTTTCTGCTGGGCCAGGGAGATCTTTTAACCGATCGCATGATTCACTACGACGGTCTGGCCATGGCTTTTCATGAGTTTCAAGTGCGGCGCAATCCGGATTGTGATCATTGTGGAGATTTTAATCAGAAATAGACGTTCAGATAATGTTTTGGGCAAGGCTAGAGGGAGGAAGCTGTATTGTGGAATACCGCGACGACTGATAACGCAGTCCAAAAACATTATCTGAACGTCTATAAAAGGAGGCCGTTGTGGCTGTCACCATATATATCCCATTGATCCACCGCCATTTGAGCGATGATGTCGAAACCGTAGAAGTGGATGGAAAGACAGTGGGCGAGTGTATCCATCAACTGGTCAAACGCTTTCCCAACCTGCAAGGCGCCATCTTTGATGAAAAAGGAGAATTGCAAAATCTACTGGAAGTCTTCCTCAATTCGAAAAGCGCCTATCCGGATGAACTGGCCAGATCCACCAAAAATGGCGATGAAATTCATATCACCACAATCCTGTCGGGCGGATAGAAGTGACTTCAAAACCTCCCCCCGGGCTCAATGCCGGTGTTGGAGCGTGGCGTTTAATCCTCAAAATGACACCATGTATGGATGTTTATCCCGCCGGTTTCCGGCGGGGCGGTTAAACGCCACGCTCCGCCTTGGCCTTGAACCCGATGGAAGGCTTTGAAGCCACTTCTAGTTGATTGGATACCGTCAAACCATGATCATCGATTTTCATACCCATATCTTCCCACGGAAAAAAGCACCGGCCGTTTTATCCAGGTTATTTGACAACTATGATATCCCTAACGGTATGCCGACTTTGTCCTTAAAATAGAGAAGATTGCGCGACACATCGGTGTCCTTTAATTTTACTTCTACAGGAACCAAGGTTTTTTATCGACGGTAACCAAAAAAATTCACCTCTTTTTTCTCAATACTTCTTAGAAAATGGCTGAGTTTTAGAAGATGTGATCCGACGCAATTTTCAAAACGAGCAGCCTCATCCTCGACCTCCGACCAATCCCACAGGTATAATTTGGCCTCCTTTTTCAGTGATCGATAATTTTGCTTATGGCTTAAAAAACACGTTTGGTAAAATCGTTATCACGCCACTTTGCTCTTCCGCAAAATCTTGTAAGGATGATTATACCGTGGGAAAAATACAAATACGCTAGATCTAACCTGAACAGCCGTTGGCAATAGCTTAACGAGAAAAGCATAAAATCATAGCTGTCCCCATTATAGCTAAATATACCTGCCGTCACATCCATTAATGCAAAGGGCGTCAATTACTTTTTCCGTAAAGATGATAAAGTCCGAGCAGAAATTCTTGACCTTCAAGATAATTCACAATAAAGTTGACACCCATATGTGTACATCTTAATATGTACACATATGGGAGGCAATTTAAAATGCATATAAGTACTGTCAAATTCCGGCAAGATCTATTTAAGATACTGGACAAGGTAAACAAAACCCACAATGAGGTTATTATAACCAAACGAGGCAAACCCATCGCAAAAATCGTTCACATAAATGATATGGATTGTACCAAAGATCCTCTGATTGGAGCCATGAAAGGTCAGGGAAAAACCATAGGCGATCTGACGCAACCGGTTATGGATTCAGTCGACTGGGAGGTGGACTGATTGAAAATCCTACTTGATACGCATGCCTGGTTTTGGGCGATCAATGAGCCTGAAAGGTTATCCAAAAAAGCGCTGAAAACCATCACGTCAACAAAGCCGGACGATAGAGGCATTGCATCCATCTCTATATGGGAATTTGCCATGATGGTTACCAAGGACAAAGTGCGGATTAGCACGGCCCTTGATCAATGGCTTGAACAGGCTGTTTTGAATACTGGTATTGCAGTTTTCCCGTTGAGCCCTCAAATTGCCGTCGAATCCTGCACGCTTCCCGGAAAATTTCATAAAGACCCGGCAGACCGCCTGATTGCGGCAACTGCTCGAGTCCACGGACTGACTTTGGTAACAAAAGACGCCAAAATATTAGAGTACAAACACGTCAACACGGCATGGTAATGAGACATTTCTGCTACAGATATTCGTTGACCAAAAGCGTTTTAAAAAGCATCCCATTGAACGCTTTTTGTTTGGAACCGACAGTCCCTTTCCCTGGATGGCGAGCCCCATTGGTGCCTTATTGTATTTGATCATTCACACCTTGAATTTGTAAAATTTGCTGTCCACTTTCATGATAGGGAATGTGGCCGGCAACTCGCTTTTGGGAATTTCTGTAAAACCATTTTTTTCATAAAATTTGTGTGCAGCTAAGAACTTTTGTGTCGTGCCCAAATATATATCTTTTATTCCCTTATTTTCAGACCAGGACAGAAGCGTCCTTAAAAGTTTTTTAGCTGTGCTTGTCCTATTCCCTCGAAATAACGCATCAACAAACATCTTTCTCAAGGCAGCCATCTTGGAGCCGATATCCAAGAGGGCGATGGTCCCGACAATACGGTTCTCACATGTGGCAACCCAAAAATTACCATTTTTGTTCTGGTAAAAATTCGGGATGTCGATCAAATCCGGTTGATCAGAGGCGGTTATCGGAATGCCGAATTCATTTCTCTGAATCCCGACAATGAATTTTATGAGCGCTTGTTCATATTCTTTTTTAAACGGTTGTATCATTATTTGGGCATTCGTATGTTTTTCCATAGTTGTGCCTCTAATCCTTTGTTAATTCGGAAATATTATCTGATATTTTGCTTAAAAGTTGCACCAGCTGCCTCTCTTCATTTTCTGTCAATCCTCTCATGAGATTGTAAATACGGGACCAATAATCCGGTAATATATTTTCTAAAAGAGTCACACCCTTATTTGTTAACTTTAATTTTTGTTTTCGCCGATCACTGCCATGAGAAAGCCTTTTAATAAATCCATTCTTTGCTAAACCCTCAATCAACCCAGACATGGTGGCGCGGGTGACGCCTATTTTTTCAGCCAGAATTGACGGTGTTGTCAATTTGTCCGGTTGTCGGTTCATAACGATGAGGATTAAAAAACGCCCTTGTGACAATCCGTAGTTATTCAGCATCTTTTCAAATCCGGTCAAAACATCACTTCCGGTCTTGAGAAGTTTAACTGTTGCTTTCACCGATGATGGCGCCATTTCCTTGTATCGCCGAGCAAGATTTTGAAATTCCTCTTCAGTGGGTTGATCCAGCAAATAAAACACGGCATATTCCATTCGTATAATTAATTAGTTGGCTAACTATATGGCGGCTAATTAGATCGGTCAAGCATTTTTCCAACAGCTTGTAAAATTAACCCTGCAACAATGCTTTCAGGTTGATCCGCTGCTATATCGCAAGTGGCAGGGCGCTATGAAGGCAATATCCTTGTCAAACAACATTGATTGACATTGTCTGGAAAAAATGTTTAATATACAGAACGATTGTTTAAAATTGAGAACGCACAAACGAAGGATCGCCATGACCAACTCAGGAAGAGTCCCGGCCCTTTATAGATGTTTTGCCATTCTGGAGCTCTTGTCGCAAGCCGATGATTTTCCGGGAAACAACGAAATTGCCAGAAGGCTTGGATTGAACAAAAGCACGGTCAGCAATACCATGCACACTCTCGCAGATTTGGGGGTGCTTGAGATTCGTTCGGACGGCAAATTTATATTCGGTCCCCGATTTTATCTGTTGGCCAACATGGCCGGAAAACGCTCCGAGCTTCAACAGACCGCGCACCCTTATCTGGGCAAAATCAACCGGGCGACAAAACTCTCCACTTTTCTGGGGATCCGGTCGGGCAACTGTTCGATGCTGATCGATAAGGCAGATTCACAAGTTGACATCAAAGTCTCTTCGGAAATCGGCATGAAAATGCCGCCTTTGGCCGGAGCAGGGATCAAAGCCATGCTCTCGCAGCTATCCGACCGGGAGATTGATCGGGTTCTATCGGAAAGTGAACTCAAACGGTTCACACCCAATTCAATTACAAAAAAATCCAATTATAAAAGGGAGGTCGCCAGCGTTCGGTCGGAGGGGATTGCCCTGGACATGGAAGAGTATATCGAAGGGCTGGTGGCCGTAGGCATTCCCGTAAGAACGTATTCGGAAACGATACAAGCCGCCATATGGGCCGTTGGGCTGAAACGCCAGTTGACCGAAGAGAAACTGGGACCGATCAAACAATACTTAAGCAGGATTGAGAAGGAAATTAATCAACGGTTTCAGTAGCGTAATAATCATAAATACGGTTTTCCATAAAGCCCAAGTTAATTGTTAATGATGGATGGATTCTTGGCGGCTTCGTGCTCGTGCTCAGCGAAGCGGTGCTCGTAATCGAATCGGGCCGTTGTAAACGCAAAAAAACATCGATTACACGGTTGGCACCGGCAAGAATTGCCGGTGGCCGAAGGCCAGGAGGTCTTCAATGAGATCAAACCGGTTGTGCCATTGCTCCTCTTGTTGCTGCGCAACCCTGGCAACAAGTTGCCTGGGCTGGCAACAAGTTGCCTGGGCCACCCGTGACGACCGATAACGCAGTCCAAATTAATAATTTTAAAGCCTGTAAAATGGGGGAAAAGACAAAATGTCAACCACCAACAAAAAAATATATACGGACTGCACGCTGTGCTATCACAGCTGCGGTACCGAGGTAACGGTCAAAGAGGGCAAGGCCGTCAACATCAGAGGGCTGGCGTCACACCCCATCAACAAGGGGCGGCTCTGTCCAAAAGGGGCCAATGCGTTGGATCTGATCTACAGCCCCGATCGACTGAAGCAACCCATGAAGCGCACCGCCAAAGGATTTGTGGAGATCTCCTGGGAGCGGGCCCTGGATGAGATCGCCGAGAAACTGCTCCGCTTAAAAGATCGATACGGCGCACAGGTGTTTGGCACTTTTTGCGGTTCCATCGGCGTGGAAAACCTGGAAATGTCCTCCCTGGTCCACCTGCTGCGATCCGGGTTCGGCTCTCCCAATTTTTTTTCCGTCGAAAGCATCTGCTACCGCATGCGCATCATCACACGCCAAATGACCTTTGGCCGGTATCCCACCGAGGAGCCCAATTCGAACCTCTATCTCCTGTGGGGGCACAACCCGGATCAGTCCGATTTTCCGCTGAAATTCTTTCTGAAAAAGAACATGCAACAAGGCGCCAAAGTGGTTGTCATCGACCCGAAGCGGATTCCCATTGCGGACAAAGCCGAGATGTATCTGCGCATCCGACCCGGTACGGACGGCGCCCTGGCGCTGGCCATGATGAACGTTATCGTCGGCGAAGATCTATATGACCACGATTTTGTCGAAGCGCATACGTTCGGCTTCGAAAAACTGGTCCCCCACATTGAGAAATATACCCCCGAATGGGCCGAGAGGATCACCTGGGTGCCCGCCGACGAAATCCGCGCACTGGCCAGGCTTTTTGCCGGCGTCAAAGGCGCCAGCATCTTTCAGGGGACCTGCACCCAGGACCAGACGGCCAACGGCACCCAGAACAGCCGCTGTTTTGCCGTTCTGCAGGCCATCACCGGCAATGTCAACATACCAGGGGGGTGGGTCACCAGCCCGCCGCCCAAATTCGGCCATCCCGGATACAGTGCCGAAGGGGGGCAGCTGGGCAGCGCCGAATATCCATTGTTCGTGGAGCTCTGGGGTCGCAAAGCCCCCTATGGCGTGGTGACCATGGTTCCGGAGAGCATTCCCGAACCGCTCAAGGCCTTTCTGGTGATCGGTGGAAACCCGCTGGTCTCGATGCCGGACAGCAAAGCCTTTAAAGCTTCCTTCGAAAAACTCGATCTTGTGGTGGTGCATGACCTGTTTATGACGGAGACGGCCCGATCCGCCCATTATGTGCTGCCGGCCTGCTCGCACCTGGAAAAATGGGGTATCGGCTATACCTACAACGTCTGCCACTGCATCCCCTATCTGATGCTCAGAAAAAAATGCATCGAACCCCTCGGCCGGAGCTATTCCGAGTGGCGCTTTATGACGGAATTGGCCAAACGCCTGGGGCTGGCGGATACGTTCCCGTGGAAGTCGGAAAGGGAATTTGTCTCTTTTATGGTCGATCCCAGCGGCTTGTCTTTTGACCATCTGTTGAATGAAAAACCGGAAGGCGATTATTACGCGGAAAAGCGATACGAGATTCCGGAAAATCTGTTCCGAACGCCCTCCGGGAAGATTGAGATCTACAGCGAGACGCTGCAGAAAGAGGGGTTTGATCCGCTGCCCTCTTTTCTGGAGCCGGAAAGGGGCCCGGTCCGAGGGAAGAAAAACTTTTTGAAGAAGTATCCGTTGATTCTCTCTGTGGGCAATCGCAATCTTTATTATACCCACAGTCAGCAGCGTCAAGTGGCGGCATTGAAAAGGATCTGCCCGGAGCCGCTGACCGAGATCGGCCCCGAAACAGCTGAGCGGTTCGGCATTGAAAATGGGGATCTGATCATTGTCGAAACAAATACGGGCCAGGTGAGGATGAAAGCGCTGGTCGATGAACGGGTGGCCGAAGGGGTGGTTCTGGTTCCCCACGGGTGGGGCGGTGAGGCCAACGGCAATCTGCTCACCGATGTGACCTGCCGAGAACCGATCATGGGCTATCCGGATCAAAAATCACTGCAGTGCAACATCCGGAAGGCACCATTATGAGGCAAAGAAATGAGATACGCCGAAACAGGCTACAATCTGGAGATCGATCTATCCAGAGGAAACATCGAAAAAGTGGCAACCGATCCAGAACTAACCGAACGTTATCTGGGCGGTCAGGGAACGGCTGCAAAGATTCTGTGGGATCGGGTGCCGCCTGAGACAGACCCTTTTTCTCCCGAAAATCTGCTCATCTTCAGCACCGGCATTTTGCACGGCACACCCGTTCCCGGCGCCAATCGAACGGCCGTCGACACCTTTTCCCCGCAGACCGATCGTTATTCCCACTCGCTGTTCGGCGGGTTTTTCGGGCCGGAGCTCAAGCATGCCGGTTATGACAAAATCATCATTCGCGGCAAGGCCCCCGACCTGGTCTATTTAAGGATTCATAACGACACCGTGGAAATCCGCGATGCCGGGCATCTGAAGGGATTGGGCGCGTTGGAAACGGCCGCACGCATCAAACAGGAGTTGAAGGAGCCGGAAACACAGGTGGCGGCCATCGGTTTGGCCGGTGAAAACAGGGTCTTTATGGCCACCATCGAACACGCCAACTCCAGTGCCTCCCGAGGCGTGGGTGTGATCATGGGAGACAAACGACTCAAGGCCATTGCCGTTCGGGGAACCAGGGACATTCGGGTCGCCCGACCGGCCGAACTTTTTGAGATATGCAGCCCCATGTACAAGCAGATCTACGACAACCCCAATTGCGGCGATCCCATGGCCCATGAGGATGATGAAACCTTTCATGTGGATAATTTCGCCTGGGGCAACGCGCGGGAGCGGAGAAAGGGGTATTGGAACAAATTGCGCGAAGAGAAATGGGCCGAGATGTCCGACTCGGTGAG